>DATCBF010000308.1:0-2796 GCA_036512025.1 Solirubrobacterales bacterium | reverse complement strand
ACCCGGCAGAGGTGGCTCTGATCCGCGAAACCGATCTCGGCTGCCAGGCGCGCCAGGTTCCGATCGCCGGCCGCGAGGCGCTCGAGGACGGCGCGAGCCCGTAGGCGCATGCGGTGGCGGGAGATCGTGTGGCCGGTGAAGGAGCGGAAGAGGCGGCTGAGATGGTGCGGGGAGGTCGCAAGGAGGCGGGCCAGGGCCGGGAGGGAAAGATCGGGGTCGGCGGCCAGCGCTTCCCGCGCCTCTTCGACCAGCGCTCGCCGATCGCGACTGCTCGCCGGGCGACCCGATTGGGCGCGAGAGCCGTCACAGCATTCCAGCGCGTTTGCCACCACGAGGATCGCCCATTCGCCGAGTTCGTCGAGATCCTCGCCGCGCCGCGCGCCCGCCAGCAGCAGCCTGTGCTCGAGGTCCAGCCGGGGCGGGCTGTGGAACGGCTCCCGCGGCAAGGTCGGGTCTCCACCCCAGATCGACGCGACCAGGTCGGCGCCGAGAGAGAGGGCCGTGCAATCGTCGCCACCGCGGTGGGGGTGGTCGTAGCGCTGTTCCTCTCCGGGATTGACAAAGAAGACGGTCGATGGATCGAGGGTCCTCTCGGCGCCGCCGGCGTTGCGCACGAAGCACCCCTGGCGCACGAAGCCGATGCCGTGCATCGGCGCTTCCTCGACGGCGCCCTTGCCGCGTTCGTGGCGGCAGACAACATCGGCGATCTGCAGGCCGTCCCGGTCGAAGACTGTCCGGGTGTCGAGCATCGGCCCAGTCTCTCAAATGCGCATCAATGTCCAAGCGAGCCGCGCCTTTTCGGGCCATCCTCCCGAGCCCGGTATGACGACGAAAAGGAGGCTCGAAGATGGCATCGATTCGCGTGGAGAGAACGATTGAGGCAAAGCCGGAGGATGTCTGGGAGGCATTGCGCGATTGGGGAGCGCTGCACGAGCGCCTCGTGCCGGGATTCGTCGTGGACACGCGACTGGATGGCGAGGACCGGATCGTCACCTTCTTCAACGGCGCCGTTGCCCGCGAGCGCCTGGTCGATCTCAGCGAGGACGACCGCCGGTTGGCCTGGTCGATAGTCGACGGCCCCTACTCCCACCACAACGGGGCGGCGCAGGTGCTCGCCAACGCGGATGGGACGACTCAGTTCGTCTGGGTCGCCGACCTGCTGCCGAACGACCTGGCCGAGACGACGGACGGGCTGATGGGCCGGGGCATCGACACCGTCAAGGAGACGCTGGAGGCCAAGGCCGGAAAATAGGCCTTCGCTACCCTGCGCCATCGTGAAGAGCGCGGGCATCCTTCTCTTTCGCGGCGGCGCCGGCCTCCTCGAGGTGCTGCTCGTTCATCCCGGCGGCCCCTACTGGGCAAAGAAAGACCTTGGCGCCTGGTCGGTCCCGAAGGGTGAAGTCGAGGATGGGGAGGACCCGCGAGCCTGTGCGCTACGCGAGCTGGGGGAGGAGCTGGGGCCGAACGCCCCCGTTTTGACGACCGGCGAAATGATCGAGTTGGGCTCGGTCCGGCAGAAGAGCAGCAAGGCCGTCGAATGTTGGGCGGCGCCGGCTGACTTTGACCCGGCGCGACAGGAGAGCAACACCTTCGCCATGGAGTGGCCGCCACGCTCCGGCGCCGAGCAGGAGTTTCCCGAGGTCGATCGGGCTGAGTGGTTCAAGCCCGATGTCGCTCGCGAAAAGCTGATCGAGGCGCAGGCGGCCTTCGTCGATCGGCTGCTCGACCATCTTGAGCCTGGACCGGGCGACTGAGCCGGACGTATACTCGGCCGGCGATGGGAGACGGTCCCGCAGCGCGGTCTTCATCACCCGGCGACGAACGTTCGGAGCAGAAGTCGCCGCTCTCGGTGCGCGTGCTCGGCGCCGGCGTGCGCGGCGCCCGCACCGTGACCAAGGCGACCGGCATCGACCGGGCGTTCGAGGCAGCCGCCGAGGAGGCGATCGTCGCCGCGGTCGAGAGCGAGGCGGTTGAACGGGCGCTGGCGCGAGTGCTGGAAGGGCCGGTGGTCGAGGACGCTGTGCAGGGCGCGATGGAGAGCGACTCGGTCAAGCGCGCCCTGATCGAGGCGCTCGACAGCGAGCTGGTCGACGAGGTCTGGCGCCGCCTGCTGGCCAGCGATGAGACCCAGCAGCTGGTTGAGCGGATTGCCGAGGCGCCGGAGATACGGGCCGCGATCAGCGCCCAGAGCGTCGGTCTGCTCGGCGATATCGGCCGCACGGTTGGCAAGGCGACGCGCCGTCTCGACGACGGTTTCGAGCGGGTGGTCCGCAGGATCTTCTTCCGGCCGCGGCGGTCGCAGCCGAGCGATGACGCCGGCATGGTCACCCGCGGCCTCGCGCTCGGCCTCGACGGCCTGATCGTCAACCTCACCTTCTCCGGCCTCGCCGCCCTGGCGGCGCTGATCATCTCCGCCTTCACCGGCAACGGCAGCGGCGTCTCCGGCGTGGCGCTGGCGGTTGGCACCACCGCTTGGCTCAGCCTCGGCTCGGTCTACCTGATCGGTTTCTGGACCCTCGCCGGGCAGACTCCCGGGATGCGTTTCCTCGGGATTAGAATCGGGGTCAAGGGCGAGCGCCTGCCACTTTGGCACTCGATCAAACGCCTGGCCGGGCTCGGCCTCGCATTCGCCTGCTTCGGGCTCGGCTTCCTCGGGGTCGTCTTCGGCGAACGCCGTCGTGGCCTCCAGGACCGTTTCGGCGGGACCGAGGTTCGCTACGACGAGAACGAGCCGGAGCCGGCGCCCTGGTCGCGGCTCGAGGCCGCTGAGGGCGCCCCGGGAACGGCGAAGGCCCC
>DATCBF010000307.1:0-14146 GCA_036512025.1 Solirubrobacterales bacterium | reverse complement strand
CATCGAAAAAGTTAAGCGGAACCCCCCACCGAGGTCCCGCGCCCAAGAGCGCCAGCATCGCGACCGCCCCGAGAGCGACCGTTATCGTGAAGCCGGTGACTGATCGGACTTTCGCCAAATTTACGTTTCTGAAGATCGATCCCGCCTGGCGCCGCCGCGACGCCAGCCTGCGCGCAACCGACAAGCAGGAGTTCCTCGCCGCCTGCGAGGACTTCGCCGCCGACCGCTCGCTGCGCGCCTACTCAACCATAGGCACGCGCGGCGACGTCGATCTGGTGCTGCTGAGCCAGAGCCCCAACCTCGACGACCTCCACACCTTTCACGTCGTCCTCGGCCAGAGCGGGTTGGCGAAATGGGCCGACACCCCCCACTCCTTCCTCTCGATGACCAAACGCTCCCCCTACTCCGAGGAGCAGGCCCGGCCCGAGATCTGCGTCTCCGACCGCAAGTACCTCTTCCTCTACCCGATGGTCAAGCAGCGCCGCTGGTACGGGTTGCCGGCGGAGGAGCGCGGCCGGATCATGAAAAGCCACATCGAGGTCGGCCGCCGCTACCCCGAGATCACGATCAACACGACCTACTCCTTCGGCATCGACGACCAGGAGTTCGTCGTCTGCTTCGAGGGTGACGACCCGGGGATGTTCCTCGACCTAGTCAACGAGTTGCGGCCGACGGAGTCCAGCGAGTACACCGAGCGCGAGACGCCGATCTTCACCTGTGTGGCAATGTCGGTGAGCAGGGCGCTCGACGCGCTTGACGGCGCTGCCGCCGTCGCCGCGGCTCACGCGGGCTGAAACAACCCCGTACACAAGACCCGAAGGGGCGTATGGTGTTTGCCGGAGGCGGGGGCTTCCGATGCTCAAACCGGTCCTCACGTACGCGATCGACCACGACGACCGGCTCGTCAAGGTCGACGAGGGCTACTACCGCTTCGGCGAGGAGCATGGCTGGGACGAGGTGGGCGCCAGCCTCGGCCGCTCACTCTGGGATTTCGTCGCCGGGGATGAGTTGAAGAAACTGCAGCGGATACTGCTGCGGCGGCTGCGCAGCGAGGTCCGCAGCGTCGAGTTGCCGTTTCGCTGCGACGGCCCGGACGTGCGGCGGGAAATGAACCTCCGCATCGTCGCCCACTCGTCGGGGCGAGCGGTGTTGTTCGCGGCGTTCATGTGGGCCGAAGAGGCACGCGACACCCTCCAACCGATGCTCGATCCAGCCGCTCCGCGTAATGACGAGACCCTGACGATGTGTGGCTGGTGCGACCGCTTCCGGGTCGACGGCGAGTGGGTTGAGATCGAGGTCGCCGCGGCACGGCTCGGGCTCTTCCAGCGTGTCGAGCTGCCGGCGATCAGCCACGACATCTGCGCCGATTGCAGCCAGATGCTGCTCGCCGCCTGAGCAACTTCGCGCCGTTCCCTATTCTTCCGCGTTCCAATGCCTCAGATCGGAACACCTGAGAACCCACTTCGAGTTGCCATCGTCGGCGCCGGGCCGTCCGGCTTCTACGCGGCCGAGCACATCCTCAAGGGCGAGGACAGCCACGCTCAGGTCGACCTCTTCGACCGGCTCCCCACCCCGTTTGGCCTTGTCCGCGGCGGCGTCGCCCCCGACCATCCCAAGATCAAGTCGGTGATCCGCGTCTATGAAAAAACCGCGGCGCGCGAGGGTTTCCGCTTCTTCGGCAACGTCAAGGTCGGTCACGACATCGAGGTTGAGGACCTGGAGCGGCTCTACCATGCGATCGTCTTCACGGTCGGCTGCGAGACCGACCGCCAGCTCGGAATTCCCGGCGAGCACCTGCCCGGCAGCCACGCGGCCACCGCCTTCGTCGGCTGGTACAACGCCCACCCCGATTACGCGGAGGAGGATTTCGACCTCTCCTGCGAGCGGGCGGTCGTGATCGGCAACGGCAACGTGGCGATGGACGTCGCCCGGATGCTGGCGCTGACCGACCACGAGCTGCGCCAGACCGACACCGCCGACCACGCGATCGAGATGCTCGACCGCAAGAAGATCCGCGAGATCGTCGTCCTCGGCCGCCGCGGCCCGGTCCAGGCCGCCTTCACCAACCCCGAGATCCGGGAGCTGGGTGAGATGGAGGACGCCGACGTCATCGTCGACCCCGCCGATGTCGAGCTGGACGCCGCCAGCACCGCCTTCCTCGAGTCAGACGACGCCGACAAGACGACGCGGGTAAACGTTGAGATCCTGCGCGATTTCGCCGGCCGTGAGCCCGAGGGCAAGAGCCAGCGGATCGTCCTGCGCTTCCTCGCCTCCCCGGTCGAGATCCAGGGCGACGGCAAGGTCGAGAAGATCGTGATCGGCCGCAACGAGCTGGTCGAAGAGGACGGGACGCTGCGGGCGCGCGACAGCGGCGAGCGCGAAGAGCTGGAGTGCGGGCTGGTGCTGCGCTCGGTCGGCTACACCGGGATCCCGATCGAGGGCGTCCCCTTCGACGAGAAGCGTGGCCTGATCCTCAATGACGGTGGCCGCGTGCTCGACTCCCACGACTCTGGCCACAAGGTCGGCCACTACACGGCAGGCTGGATCAAGCGCGGCCCCTCGGGCGTGATCGGCACCAACAAGAAAGACGCGCTGGAGACGGTCACCCACCTGCTCGCCGATGTCGAGTCCCAGACCTTGCTCAGCCCCGAGAGCCCCGACCCCACCGCGATCGAGGAGCTGCTCGCCGAGCGCAACGTCCGCTACGTCACCTTTGAGGACTGGCAGGCGATCGATCAGGCCGAGGTCGGCCGCGGCGAGCCCCACGGGCGGCCCCGGGTCAAGTTCGTCCGGGTCGAGGAGATGCTCGGCACCCTGGGCGAGAAGGTCCCCTAGCTACAAAGCGCGCTGGAGGAAGTCGACCTGATCGACGGCCATCCGCTCGAAGGTCTCGCCGAGGAAGGGGTCGAAGTGGCCGCCGGGGTAGCGGCGCAGCTCGCCGCGCGGGGCGCTCGCCGCGACCTCGATGCCGAGGGCGGGCGGGTTGATGTCGTCCTGCTCGGTGATCGCGTAGAGGATCGGGCAGGCGATGCGCGGCGCCTTCTTCTCTAAGCGATAAGGCGGGGCAAGCACGGCACGGGCGCAGAGCTCGTTTCGCCATGACGACTCCGTCGGGGTGATCGAGGCGAAGCCCGGGGCGGAGTCGGGGCTGTTGAGGACGGCGACCGACCCCGGCGGCCCGGCGGCCGGGATCCGGTGGGGCTCGGCATGGCGCAGCGCCCGGGCCGCGTCGCGAAGGCCGGCGGCGGCGAGCCTGAGCGGATGGGTAGGCCCGGCGATATGGGCGAGACTGCGGAGGCCGTTGACGACGGGGACGACGCAGATCGCCGCGGCGATGCCCGGCTCGGTCAACGCCAGAGACTGGACGTGCCCACCTCCCAGCGAGTAGCCCCAGAGGGCGATCCGGTTCGGGTCGACGGCGCCGAGCCTGCGGGCAAAGGAGAGCGCGGCGCGGAAGTCGTCGCGCTGACGACCGGCGTCCATCAGCCCCCGCGGCTCACCGGCGCTGTCGCCGAAATGGCGATAGTCGAAGGCAAGGACGGCGACTCCCGCCGCCGCGAAACGCTCGCCGAATGCGTCGAGGCCCTGATCGCGAACGCAGGAGAGGCCGGAGCCCATCACCACGCAGGGGGCCGGGGCGCCGGCAGCCGCGGGACGGTAGAGCCAGGCCGCGCACTCGTCGCCGCCGGAGCTGAAGCGAACCTCCTCCCGTCCCATCGGACGATCCTAGCCTCGGCTCGACTCATACAATCCGCGCCATGGCAGACCTGACCGAGCTGAAGACGATGATCGAGGCGGCGCTGCCCGGCGCCGCGGTCGAGGTCAGCGACGAAACGGGCGCCGGCGACCATCTGCGGGCGACGGTCGCAGCAGCCCAGTTCGAGGGCCTCTCACGGATCGACCAGCACCGCCTGGTCAAGGCCGCGGTCAAGTCGCGCTTCGACGACGGGACGATCCACGCGCTCTCGGTCAAGACCGCGGTTCCTTAACGACGAATACCGTCCGCAGGAACCGCGGGACAAGGGGACCGATGTTGCGGCTCTCTACAATCCACGCATGGCCGACCCAGAGCTGAAGTCCAAAGTCCAGGAGCTGATTGCCGCCAACCCGGTGCTGCTCTTCATGAAAGGCACGCCGGAGATGCCGCGCTGCGGCTTTTCGATGCGGGTCGTGCAGGTGCTCGACCAGATCGACGTCGAGTACGGCGCGATTGACGTCCTCCCCGCCCTGCAGCCGCTGCGCGAAGTGACGGCCGAGCTCTCCGACTGGCAGACCTTCCCCCAGCTCTATGTCAAAGGCGAGTTGCTGGGCGGCGCCGACATCGTCGAGGAGATGTTCGATTCCGGCGAGCTGGCCGAGGCGCTCGGAGTCGAGCAGCCCGAGGCTGTCGCGGTCACACCGACCGGGCCACCTGCCCAGTCACCCCCGCTGCAGATCGAATAGCTCGCGCGAGCGGGGCTAGGCGACTGCGCCCTCGGGCGCGTCCTCTTTCACCTGGAAAGAGGATCCACAGCCACAGGCGGCGACGACGTTCGGGTTGTTGACCTGGAACCCGGCGCCCTGGAGGCCTTCGATGTAGTCGACCTCCGAGCCGAAGACAAACTGCATGCTGACCTTGTCAACGACGACGGCGACGCCGTCGACCTCGAAGACGTTGTCGTCCTCCTTGGCGCGGTCGAAGGCGAGCGCGTACTGGAAGCCGCTGCAACCGCCGCCGCGAACGGCGACCCGCAGCGCCTGCTCTCCCGCGTCGGCCTGCCCTCCAAGCAGCTCACCGATCTTTTCGGCGGCCTTGTCGGTGAGGGTGATCGCTGCTGTCGGAGTCTCAGTCACTTCATTAAGTGTAGCCAGGCCACGGCGGCAGCCGACGCCTTGGGCGTCTTTGACAGAATCGAAGCACCTTGAGCTCTGGCCGCCAGACCGCTGTTGTCGCCGACTCGACCGTGTATCTCCCGGCCAAGCTCCAGAGCGAGCTGGAGATCGCGACGGTCAGCCTCTACGTCTCGATCGACGGCGTGCAGCAGCCGGAGTCCGAGATCACCGACTACCCGGCTTTCTACGAACGGCTGCGGGCCTCCGAGAGTGGCGCGACCACGTCGCAACCCTCGATCGGCGACTTCATCGCCGTCTATCAGCCGCTGCTCGACGCCGGGCATGACGTCGTCTCGGTCCATCTCTCGGCCGGAATCTCGGGGACCTGCGAGGCGGCCGGACAGGCGCGCGAGCGGCTGATCGCCGAAGGCAAGGGCGGTGAGCGGATCCAGGTCGTCGACTCGCGCTCCGCCGCCGGCGGCATGAGCCTGGTCGTCGTCGCCGCGGGCAACGCCGCGCTGGCCGGCCTCGACGGCGACGGGGTCGTCGCCAAGGCCGAGGAGGCACGTGAGAACCTGAAAATCTGGTTCGGGCTTGACACGCTCGAGTACCTGCGGCGGGGTGGCCGGATCGGTGGCGCCGCCGCCTTCATCGGCTCGGCTCTGCAGATCAAGCCGATCCTCACCTTCGAGGAGGAGGTGACGCCGGTGGAGAGGGTGCGGACACGGGCGCGCTCGATCGAGCGGCTGCGCGACTACGCCCGCCAGCGCCACGGCCAAGGGGCCGACGCCTGGACCGTCCAGCACATCCAGAGCACCGACGCAGCCGACGCCCTTGCGGCCGACTGCCGCGAGATCTTCGGCTGCGAGCCGATCTTTATCTCCGAAGTCGGCGCCGTGCTCGGCGCCCATGCCGGCCCGGGCATGCTCGGCGTCGGCAGCACCACCCGCGCCGCGCTCAGCCTTTAGCTCGCCTCTCCCGCGTCAGCGGCGACGGCGCAGAGCCATGACGCTGACCAGGAAGCCCGCGGCGGCGGCGCCGACGATCAGCTCGGTGCGGTGCTCGCGGACCTGGCGGCGCCAGTCGGTCAGCTCGGTGACGCGCCCGCGCAGCGCTTCGACCGAGGTGCCAAGCTCGCGGCGGTGGGAGTCGATGTCGCGGCGGATCTCGGCTGAGCTGCGACCGGGCATGCCAACCGTGGAGGGCTTTGCCGGCTCGGGATGAGCGCTCATTTTTTCTTGCCCTCCTCAAGCATCGTCTTGGTCAGTTTCGCCTCTTCGATCGCCTGGGTGGGAACCGGCGGCGCCCCGGCCTGGACGGCGCGGTAGGCGATCAAGCCGGCGGCGGCGGCGATCAAGAGGAAGATCGCGGCCTCGACCAGGAAACCGGGCCAGGTCTTGCCGTCGAAGACCTCTTCGTTCAGCAGCCAGGCGACGCCGTCCATGATCAGGATCAGCGCCAGGAAGGCAAAGGCGCCGGCGGCGATGCCGACGACCGAGCCGCGCAGAAGCTTGGTGACTTTCTCGGTGACCTCGGCCTTGGCGAGCTCGAACTCCTCGCGGATCAGCGCCGAGGTCTTTTCGGAGACGTCGAAGACGAGCTCGCCGAGCGGCTTCTGGGAGGGATCTTTGGGCGGGGGTGTCGCGGCTGGCTCAGGCAAGGCGGTCCTTACTCCGGAGGCTCTTCGTTGAAGACGCGGCGCCAGACGATGGCGGCGATCCGTGTGGCGGCAATGCTCGCCAAAGCACTACTTGCCGCCAGCACCCCACTCCAAACCAATCTTTTGACGATCTCGTTGTCCATGGCCGCGACCTTACCTATCGTGGCTCAAGGCCGTCGCAGATCGTCGCCACGACAAGGTCTTTGGCCTGGTCGAAATCCGTTTCCGAGGCCGGGATGACACCGAAGATCCAGCCCGAGAGCAGCTGCTCGATCGCCCCGTAGAAGGACATCGAGGCAAACGTCGAGTCGATGTCGCGGCGGAAGGCGCCCTCCGCCTGTCCGTCGGCGACGATCTTCGCGATCGAGTCATAGGCGCGGCGGATCTCCGGCAGGTGGGTGTGGCCGAACGAGTTGGCGGCGCGGGTGACCTCGACGATGATCACCTTCATCAGCTCCGGGTTGTGACGGTAGGAGTCGATGATGAAGGCGGCGACCGCCTGCAGTTTGGCGCGCGGGGTGGCGCCATTTCGGTCGGTCTCCTCGATCGCGGCCAGCAGCAGCGACCAGCGCTCACTGAAGAGCTCGTTGAGGACCTCGTCCTTGGAGCGGAAGTAGTGGTAGACGAGCCCATAGGCGACTCCGGCCTCGTCGGCGATGTCGGAGACGCGGGTCGAGTGGAAGCCCTGCTGGGCGAAGACGTGGATCGCGGCGTCGAGGATCTGGCGGCGCTTGTCGACGGGCGGGGCTTTTGGGCTGGAGGCCATCAGGCACGCGCCTCCTGCAGCCGCGGCCAGGCGTAGGCGGCAGGGCGGCGGCTGGCGAGCGACGGCAGCGACTGGCGGACGCGCTCCTGCGCCGTGAGGTCGAGGTCGGCGGCGATGAAGCACTCCCCCTCGGGGGCGATCGCGAGGACATCGCCCCAGGGGTCGACGATCAGCGAGTGCCCATAGGAATCGAAGTGGGGCGGCGCCGCGCCGACCTGGTTGGGGGCAAGGAGGAAGGCCTGGTTCTCGATCGCCCGCGCCCGCAACAGGACTTCCCAGTGATCGCGGCCGGTGGCCGCCGTGAAGGCCGAGGGGACGGTGATCAGCCGGGCGCCGCGGACGGCGAGGATGCGGTGCAGCTCCGGGAAGCGGAGGTCGTAACAGACGGTGAGGCCGGCCATCAAGCCGCCGATCGGGGCGGTGACGATCTCCGTCCCCGCCTCCTCATGCTCGGACTCACGGTAGGAGACGCCGTCGACATCGACGTCGAACATGTGGATCTTTCGGTAGACGGCGATGTCCTCCCCGTCAGGGCCGATCAGCACCGAGGTGTTGAAGGCCTTCTCGGGCCCGCGCTCGGAGATGCTGCCGGCGAGGAGATGGATGCCGAGCTCGCGGGCCCAACCGCGGGCGGCGCTGAGACTGGGGCCGTCGAGCGACTCGGCGCCGGCGAGCAGCGCCTCCCCCCCGGCCAACAGGTTCCACTTCTCCGGCAGCCCGATCAGCTCGGCCCCGTCGGCGGCCGCGGCGCGCACGAGGCGCTCGGCGGCCTCCAGGTTTCGGGCCTTCTGATCTGTCGAGTTGAGCTGTACGGCGGCTACTCGCAACGCTTTCCTCTCGATCCCACAATGGGCATTTCGCTGGCTGACTGACCAGTCAATCGACGCGCTCAGTATAGGAGGAGCGGATGCGTTTACTCGCGCGCAGTGGGCCTAGATGCCCATCATGCGGGCGACGACGCGATCCCAGACCGGTGTCGGGATCACAATCTTGACCCGTGCCTGGATCTTGGCGTCGAAGCCGACCAGGTAGCGGGCGCGGGGCCGCCGGGCGCTGAGCGCATGCTCGACGGCGGCCGCGACCTTCTCCGGCGGGATCCCGCGCTCGCCGGTTTTTTCCATCAGCTTGCGGTAGCGCTCGATCGCCTTGCCGTAGAGAGCCTCCTGGCTACCGCCGGCGCGTTCGCCGATCTCGTCGGCCGCGGCGGTTCCCCGGCCCCAGATCGGCGTGTCGATCGAGCCGGGCTCGACGATCGAGACCGAGATGCCCCAGCGGCGCAGCTCCTGGCGGAAGGAGTCGCCGACCGCCTCCACCCCGAACTTGGCGGCGTGGTAGGCGCCGGTGAACGGAAAGGCGATGCGGCCGCCGATCGAGCTGATGAAGACGATCCGGCCCGCCGCGGCGCCGCGGATCAGCGGCAGCATGGCCTGCGTGACCGCCACCTGGCCGGTCAGGTTGACCTCGACCTGACGGCGGAAATCCTCGATCGGCATCGTCTCCAGCGGGCTGGGGATGGCGACGCCGGCATTGTTGACGAGGCCGTCGAGCCGGGCGCCGTCGAGCGCCGCGCCGATCCGCTCGGCCGCGGCGGCGATCTGGTCCGGGTCGGTGACATCGACCATGACCGCAGTCAGCTGCTCCGAGGCGTCGGCGCGCAGGGCCTCGGCGTCGGCCTCGCGCCGCACCCCGGCGAAGACGCGCCAGCCGGCGCGGTCGAGCCGCAGGGCTGTGGCCCTGCCGATACCCGTCGACGCACCGGTGACCAGAGCGGAAGACACAGCGCCAGGCTACCGCGCGTTCGCACTTTGTTTCGCATACCGCACAAAGTGCGAACTCATGACGAGCGCGTATCTCACATAACTGCATTGCACCCGGCCACCGGGGGGCAGGCGTAACCTTGGTGACGGTGACCGCGACCACAAGTGACGACGGAGAGCGCAAGCAGGTAACGGTGCTGTTTGCCGACGTGATGGGGTCGATGGACCTCGCCGAGCAGCAGGATCCCGAGCAGTGGCGCAAGATCATGCAGCGCTTCTTCTCGATCCTGGCCGAGGCGGTCGAGCGCTTCGACGGCACCGTCGACAAGTTCACCGGCGACGGGATCATGGCCGTCTTCGGGGCGCCGGTCGCTTATGAGGACCATCCGCGGCGCGCCTGCTACGCGGCGCTGCAGATGCTGGAGGACGTCTCCGGCTACGCAGCCGAGCTGCGCCGCGAGGCCGGCCTCAACTTCTCGATCCGGATCGGGATCAACTCCGGCGAGGTGGTAGCCGGGGCGATTGGAGAAGCGGGCGAGGGCGAGTACACGGCGATCGGGCACACGGTCGGACTGGCGCAGCGGATGGAGGCGCTGGCCGAGCCGGGCAAGGCCTACCTGACCGAGCACACGGCCTCGGCGGCGACCGGCTACCTGGCGCTGGAGGACCTCGGTGAGTTCGAGATCAAGGGGGCCAGCCGGCCGGTGCAGGTGTTCGAGCTGGCCGGAGTCGGCGCCGCGCGCTCGCGGCTCGACCTTTCGCGCGAGCGCGGCTTCTCTCGCTTCGTCGGCCGCGCCGCCGAGATGGACGTGCTCGAGGAGGCGCTGGAGCGGGCCAAGCAGGGCGAGGGCGCGGTCGTCGGCATCGTCGCCGAGCCCGGGATCGGCAAGAGCCGCCTCTGCCACGAGTTCGCCGAGCGCTGCCGCGAGGAGGGCATCGATGTCTTCGAAGCGCAGGCCCAGTCGCACGGACAGTCGATCCCCTTCATGCCGGTGCTGCAGATGCTGCGCGCCTACTTCGGGATCGCCGACCGCGAGCCGGAGCGGATCGCCCGTGAGAAAATCGCCGGCCGGGCGCTGCTGATCGACCCCGGGTTCGCCGACGAGCTGCCGCTGGTCTTCGACTTCCTCGGGGTGCCCGACCCCGGCCGGCCGGCGCCGCAGATGAGCCCCGAGGCGCGCCAGCGGGCCCTGGGTGGAGTCGTCTGCCGGCTGATCAACGCCGCAGACCGCCATCACACCGTGGTCACGGTGATCGAGGACCTGCACTGGATGGACGAGGGCAGCGAGTCGCTGTTGCGCGAGCTCGCGGACTCGATAGCCGGGACCAACACCCTGGCCGTGGTCAACTTCCGGCCCGAGTACACGCCCGGCTGGAGCGCCTCACCGACCTACCGCAGGGTCTCGCTGCAGCCGCTCGGGCCGAGCGACACCGGCGAGCTGTTGCGCGACCTGGCCGGCGAGGACCCCTCGCTCGACGGGCTCGAGGAGCTGATCCACGAGCGCACCGCCGGCAACCCCTTCTTCATCGAGGAGATCGTCCGCGAGCTGGCCGAGACCGGGCGCCTGGAGGGAGAGCGCGGCGCCTACCGGCTGGCGCGGCCGGTCGAGGACTCCGGCGTCCCGGCCGGTGTGCAGGCGATCCTCGCCGCCCGCATCGACCGCCTCGACCCTGATGCGAAGCTGCTGCTGCAGGTCGCCTCGGTGGTCGGCAAGGAGTTCGGCGTCGGAGCGCTGCACCTGACCGCGGGGCTGCCCACGGACGGGACCGAGCCGGCGCTCTGCGCGCTGACCGAGGGCGGCTTCCTCTATGAGGCTGAGATCTACCCTGAACGGGTCTTCGCCTTCCGCCACCCGCTGACCCGCGAGGTCGCCTACGGCAGCCAGCTCGCCGAGCGCCGCGAAGCCACCCACGCCGCCGCCGCCCAAGCCCTGATCGAGCTCGAGGCCGACCGGCTCGACGAGCTGGCCGGCCTGGTCGCCGATCACATGGAGGCGGGGGGCGAAACGCTGGAGGCGGCGCGCTGGTCGGCCCGCGCCGCCCACTGGGCCGGCCACACCCGGCCCCAGGACTCGATGCGGCTCTGGCAGCAGGTGATGACTCTGGTCGAAGAGCTGGAGGAGGACGAGGAGACGGCGGCGCTCGCCGTCGTCTCACGGATGTCGCAGCTCGACTACGCCTGGCGATTGGGGATGGACCGCGAAGCGACCCAGACCCTCGAGGCCGAGGCGACCGAGATCGCCGAGCGGATCGGCGACCTGCGCTCGCTGGCGCTGCTGAAGCTGTTGACCTCGGCCCGGCCCGGCATCGCCGACCACACGACCGAGTGGGTGGCCGCGGTCAAAGAGGCGATCGGGCTCGCCGACGAGACCGGCGACCCGGGGCTGCGACTGGCGATCCGCGGCGCCGGCGCTTACGCCTACATGTGCGCGGGCAACCTCGAGCAGGTCGAGCGCGTGGCCGACGAGATGATCGAGCTGGCCGGCGGAGACCCGACCCTGGGAGCTGGGATCGTGATCGGCTGCCCGCTCGCCTGGGGGCTGGCGGCAAAGTCCTCGGCCCTGCGCGAGCGCGACCAGCCAGATGCTGCCGAGAAGTTCCTCGACGAGGCGCTGGGCCTTGCCGCCGGCCAGGACGACCCCGAGACCGAGGGCTGGATTCGCGGCTCGAAGTCGGCCGTGCTCGCCGACCGCGGAGAATTTGAGGCGGCGCTGGCGATGGCGCGGCGCAGCTACGAGCTGGCCGACAAGCTGGGCGACGTCTTCTCCCGCACGATGGCGCTGACCAGCCTCGCCTACGTGCAGATCGAGTCCGGCGAATACGAGGAGGCGCTGGCCTCGATAGAGCCCGCCGACAGGCTCTATCGCGAGGCGATGGGAGTCGGCGGCGAGACCGAGGGCTGGCGGGCGACGCTGCGCTCACGCGCCCTGCTCGGCGCCGGCCGCGGCGCCGAGGCCGCGGAGCTGGCCGCCTGGGCCGCAGAGACCGGCCGCCGGCGCGGCATGAACTGGCAGCTCCCCCCGGCCCTGTGTGCGCTCGCCCACGCCCGGGCCGCGACCGGGGTCGCCGGGGTCGAAGAGGCTCTGGACGAGGCGACCGAGGTCGCCCGGCGCCTCGGCCAGCAGATGGCGCTGCGCAAGATCGGCGCCGCCCGCGACTCCCTCACCACCGCCCACCACTGAGGCACGGATCACCAACGGTATCGGGGGTCCGGCTCTGAACAGCCTCGAACCCCACAGTGCAGCGACTACGATCCGGCCAATGGCTGCAGTCGGCGGGGACCAGTGGGACGATGCATGAACCCACAGACGATGTCCTGACGTCGGCCGAGGCCGGCGGCAAGGTCATCCGCGGCAGCGCCATGCGAATCGTCGCCAACGTCGCCGGGATCGTGCTCGGGTTGATCACCGCCACGCTCCTGCTGCGCCACCTCGGGGTCTCCGAATCCGGACGCTACGTCACCGTGCTGTCGCTGGTCGGCATCGCCGTCAGCGTCGTCGACACGGGCCTCAACGTCACCGCGAGCAGCGCGCTGGCCCTGCGGGAGCCTGGGGATCGCCGCGCTTTGATGGCAAACATCGTCACCCAGCGCCTCCTGGTCGCGCCTGTCGCGCTGGCCCTGCTCGTCGCCTTCGCGCTAGCGGCCGGCTACCCGGAGCAAATGGTCGTCGGCACCGCACTGGCCGGCACCGGGGTGTTCATCGTCGCCGTCGCCAACGCCGTGCTGGTGCCGTTGACTGTGCAGCTGCGCAACGGGGGCCTGGCCTTTGTCGACTTCCTGCGCCAGGTTGTGACACTTGCCGGCGTGGCGCTTCTGGTGGCGCTTGGCGCCCACCTGACACCGTTCTTCGCCGTCCAGATAGTCGTCGGGCTGGCGGTAGTCGCAGTCACCCCGTTTCTTGTCGGCCTCGGGGCGCTGGTTCGGCCGCGCTTTGACCACGCCGACCAGCGCATGCTGCTCGGCACCGCCCTGCCGGTCGCCGCGGCGCTTGCGCTCGGGCAGGTCTACTTCCGGCTGGTGATCGTGCTCATGTCGCTGATCTCCTCGCCGGAGCAGACCGGTTACTTCGGCGGCTCGTTGCGCGCGATGGAAGCGCTGATCGTCCTCCCGGTCCTGGTCGCCGGCGTGGCGCTACCGCTGCTCACCGCGGCCGCGCGCGACGATCGCGCCCGCCTGCGATACGCGATCGAAGGGCTCAGCGAGGGAGCGGTGATCGCCGGTGTGCTGATCGTGCTGGTCACGATCCGTGCCGCCGAACCTGTGATGACCGCGATCGGCGGCCCCGCATTCGCCCCCTCGGGGGCCGTCCTGCGCATTCAGGTGGTAGCGCTGCTGTTCATTGCGCTGTACCAGATCTGGACGGTGTCGCTGGTAGCGCTCCGGCAGCAGCGAGAGCTGATCCTCACCAACGCCCTCGGCCTCATCGGGGTAGCCGCGTTCGCCGCTGTGCTGGTCCCACCTCTGGGCGCGCGAGGCGGCGCCCTTGCCAGCGTGCTCGGCGACGCCATTCTGGCCGGCCTGATCTATTGGCGACTGCACCTGTCCACCGGCAAAGTGACGGTGCGCCTCGGGTTTCTGGCTCGAGTTGCAGTGGCGGCCGGTGCCGGTGCGGTGGCGCTCCTCGTCACCGGCCTGCCCGACCTGATTGCCGCCGTTTTGGCCGGCCTACTGTTCCTGGGCGTGGGCCATCTGGTCGGCATGGTGCCGAGCGAGTTGCGGGAGGCGATCAGCCCTCGGGGGATGTTCCGATCGGTCGACTAGGCGTTGGCAACGGAGGCATCGAGCGCCGGGGTCCCCGGCGCTCTCAACGCCGGCGGCGCCAGGCGAGCCAGGCGAGCCCACGCCGTGTCAGCGGCCCCGCCTCCTGGTAGTGGCGGGTGCGATTGTCTGCGAGCAGTAGGTTTGCCTGCTGCCCCGCTCGAAAAGTCGCGCTCTGGCGCCAGCGCTCGGGGGGATAGGCGACGCCATTACGACCGACCACGACTGTCGCTAGGCCCCGCTCCTGGACCTGACGGGTGAGGCTGCGACTGCCGCCCTCCAGCGCCACCGCCCCGAGCTTTGTCAGGCCCGTCGGCCAATCGAGCGACAGCAAGAGCTCGCGGTCGAGCGCGAAGCCGTTGGTGCGCAGGTGCGGATTGGGGAACGGCTCG
>DATCBF010000306.1:0-2141 GCA_036512025.1 Solirubrobacterales bacterium | reverse complement strand
GCGCCGAGGCCGAACTCGGAGTCGTTGGCGAGGTCGATCGCCTCCTGCTCGGAGTCGACGACCATGATCGGCAGGACCGGGCCGAAGATCTCCTCGCGCATGATCCGCGTCTGGTGAGTGATTCCGGTGAGGACGGTGGGGGCGATGAACTTGCCGGGCAGGCCGTCGAGGTCGGCCGGGCCGCCGCAGAGCTTGGTCGCCCCGGAGGCGACCGCGTCCTCGATCAGGGCGACTACGAGGTCGTACTGGTCGGGTGAGGTCATCGGCCCGATCGCCGTCTCCCACTCGACCGGGTTGCCGAGGCGCAGCTGCTCGGCGCCGCGGGCGACGCCCTCGATGAAGCGGTCGGCGATCTCGCGGACGACGTAGACGCGCTCGATTCCCGAGCAGGTCTGCCCGGCGTTGGCGAAGCCGCCCCAGAGCGCGCCGGAGATCGCGTTGTCGAGGTCGGCGTCGGCGCAGACGATCATCGGATCCTTGCCACCCAGCTCCAGGACCGAGCCCTTGAGCCGCTGCGCGCAGACCTCGCCGACCTTGCGGCCGATCTCGACCGAGCCGGTGAAGAAGACCTTGCCGACACTCGATTTCGCCAGCGCGTCGCCGACGGCGCCGCCGCCGTGGACGACCCGGACCAGGCCCTCGGGCAGGCCGGCCTTCTCGAAGACGCGGCGGATCGCCTCGCCCAGCAGCGGCGTCAGGCTGGCCGGCTTGAGGACGACGCCGTTGCCGGCCATCAACGCGATCGCGACCTCGCCGAAGGGGATCGACCAGGGGTAGTTCCAGGGGGCGATCACGCCGACGACCCCGATCGGCTCGTAGGAGAAGTGGCCTTTCTTGGTCATCAGGAAGGCCTGCGACATCCGCACCTTCTCGTCAGCCAGGATCTTCTGCCCCGCCTTCGCGCACCAGTGCAGCGCGTCGACCGTCGGCAGCAGCTCCATCGTGTAGGCCTCGGTCCGCGGCTTGCCCTGCTCGGCGACCAGCAGGTCGGCGATCTCGTCGATGTCATCCAGCAGCGCGTCGGCGGCGCGGCGCATGTATTGGGCGCGCGTCTTCAGGCTCAGCTCGGCCCAGGCGGGCTGGATCCGGGCAACGTCGTCGACCACTGCCTGGACCTGGTCCGGCGTGATCGTTGCGACCGAGCCGACCAGCTCGCCTGTGGCGGGGTTGAACGACTCGAGGGTGGACTGGACGGGTGGGGTCTGCGTGGCTGTCTCCATCGGGCGATTGTAGGTGGGTTGGGGGGTGCCGGGGGAGGTCTGCCGCTGCAACAGCGGGGAGGCACCGGCAGACCTCCCCCGGCACCCTCATACTCAGCCCCAGTGGCTGACCGACTGTTCGATACGGGAGAGTCCCCCCGGGCTGATGTCTCAGCTTCTGACGCACCTTTGGCGGTTCGGATGCGGCCACGGTCGCTGGAGGAGCTTGTTGGCCAGGAGCATGTGCTTGCTCCCGGGTCGGCTTTGAGGACGGCGATTGAGTCCGGGCACCCTCATAGCTCGATCTTGTACGGGCCTCCTGGGGCTGGGAAGACGACGCTTGCTCGGATTGCCGCTGCCGGGGCGGAGGGGGCTTTTGAGGAGGAGTCGGCTGTCAATGCCGGGCGGGCGGAGATCCGGGCTGTGATCGAGCGGGCCCGGGAGAGGCGTCAGGGGAGCGGTCGGGCGACCGTGCTCTTTCTCGACGAGATCCATCGCTTCAACAAGGCTCAGCAGGACGCGTTGCTTCCGGCGGTGGAGGAAGGGCTGCTGACGTTGATCGGGGCGACGACGGAGAACCCTTACTTCGAGGTCAACTCGGCCCTGCTCTCCCGCTGCCAGGTATACGAGCTGCAGCCGCTCGACGCCGAGCAGGTCGAGGTTCTCCTGCGACGGGCACTCGGCGATCCCGAGCGCGGCATTGCCGGCCCGCCGCCTGTGGAGGACGCGGCGCTGGCGATGCTGGCGGAGCGCTCCGGTGGCGACGCGCGGGTCGCTCTCTCTGCCCTGGAGCGGGCCGTCGAGCGGGCGCAGGGCTCAGCGGTGGATGTCGCCGCGATCGAGGACGCGCTGCAGCGCAAGGCGCTCGACTACGACCGCCAGGGGGACCGCCACTACGACTTCATCTCCGCCTGGATCAAGTCCACCCGCGGCTCCGACGTC
>DATCBF010000305.1:0-29404 GCA_036512025.1 Solirubrobacterales bacterium | reverse complement strand
CTGATCGCCTCCGCGTCGGCGCCGATCAGCTCGACCCCGAAGCGCTCCAGGGTGCCGTCCTCGTGCAAGGCCATCGCCAGGTTCAGCGCCGTCTGCCCACCGAGCGTCGGCAGCAGCGCGTCGGGGCGCTCCTTTTCGATGATCCGCGTCAACGGGCCGGGGAGCAGCGGCTCGATGTAGGTGGAGGTGGCGAACTCCGGGTCGGTCATGATCGTCGCCGGGTTGGAGTTGACGAGGACGACTTCGTAGCCCTCCTCCAGCAGCACCTTGCAGGCCTGGACGCCGGAGTAGTCGAACTCGGCCGCCTGGCCGATCACGATCGGGCCGGAGCCGACCAGGAGGATCTTCTGAATGTCGGTGCGCTTAGGCATTGGCAAGCTCCAGGAAGGTGTCGAAAAGATGGCGGGCGTCGTGCGGGCCCGGCCCGGCCTCGGGGTGGTACTGGACGGTGGCGCCGGGCACGTCTTTGAGGACCAGGCCCTCGACCGTGCGGTCGTAGAGATTGAGGTGAGAGAGCTCGGCGACGCCGAAGTCGGTCTCCCAGCGGACCGGCTCATCGCCCTCGATCCGCGGCTCGCCGCCCGGGCCGCCGACTGCGAAGCCGTGGTTCTGGGAGGTGATGTCGATCTTCCCCGTCGCCAGGTCCTTGACCGGGTGGTTGGCGCCGCGGTGGCCGAAGGGGAGCTTGTAGGTCTCGAGCCCGACCGCCCGGCACAAGAGCTGGTGGCCGAGGCAGATGCCGACCACGGGCTTCTTGCCGACCAGGTCGCGGACGGTGTCGACGACGTAGTCGAGCGCCGCCGGGTCGCCGGGGCCGTTGGCGAGAAAGACAAGGTCGGGATCCTCGGCCAGCACGTCCTCACTTGAGGTCGCGCATGGCAGCAGGGTCAGGCGGCAACCTCTCTCGCGGAACTGGCGGACGATGCTCATCTTGACCCCGGTGTCGATGCCGACAACGTGCGGGCCGTCGCCGTCGAAGCGGACCGGCTCGGGCGGGGTGACGGTGCGGGCGAAATCGGCGCCGGCCATCGAGGGCTCGACGGCTATCCGCTCGCGCGCCTCGGCTTCGGCCAGCTCAGCCGGGAAGATCCCGCCGCGCATGGCGCCGCTGTCGCGGATGTGGCGGACCAGCGCCCGTGTGTCGATGCCGCTGATGCCCGGAACGCCGCAGTCGTCGAGCCAGTCGAGCCAGCCACCCTCGGCGCTGGCCACGTCCTCGCGGTTCTTGGCGTCGCGCATGATCGCGCCGCGGGCGTGGATCCGATCAGACTCCATCGCCGCGGCGCTGACACCGTAGTTGCCGATCAGCGGGTAGGTGAAGACGATGATCTGGCCGGCGTAGGAGGGGTCGGTGACGGCCTCCTGATAGCCGGTCATCGAGGTGTTGAAGACGACCTCGCCGGTGACCGCCTCGGGATGCCCGCAGAGGTCGCCATCGAAGCGGGTGCCGTCCTCAAGCAGGACGTAGGCGCCCGCCATCAGGACGCCACCCCGAGCGTGAAGCTGCGCAGCCGGTAGGCGATCTGGCCACCGGCGACCGTCATCAGGACGCGGCCGGTCAGCTCGCGGCCCGCGCACCAGGAGTTGAGCGAGCGGCTCTCATAGCCGTCCTCGCCGACCTTCCACTCGGCCCCGAGGTCGCAGAGGGCGACGTTCGCCTCGCTGCCGGGGGCCAGGGTCGGGCGCTCGAAGCCGAACGGCGCCGCGCCGCCGGCCATGCGCTCGACGACGAGGCCGAGATCGAGGATGCCGGGCAGGACGAGGTCGGTGTGGACGGCGGCGAAGGCAGTCTCCAATCCGGTCACGCCCATCGCCGCCTGCTCGAAGGGGACCTCCTTTTCCTCCGCCACATGGGGAGCGTGGTCGGTGGCGATGCAGTCGATCGTGCCGTCGCGCAGGCCCTCGATCAGCGCCTGGCGGTCGCTCTCGGACCGCAACGGCGGGTTCATCTTGAAGCGCTGTGGGTCGAGGCTGCGGACCTCCTCGTCGGTCAGGCTGAGGTGGTGCGGTGTCGCCTCGCAGCTGATCAGCACGCCCGCCGCCTTGGCCGCGCGCACCGCCTCGACCGACTCGGCGGCGGAGAGATGCTGGACGTGGATCCTGCCGCCCTCATAGGCGGCCAGGGCCGCGTCGCGGGCGATCATCGTCGACTCCGAGACCGAGGGGATGCCGGCCAGGCCGAGCACGGCCGAGACCGGCCCCTCGTGCATGACCCCCTTGCCCGAGAGCGCCGGGTCCTCCTCGTGCAGGGCGATGACGCCGCCGCACATCCGCTGGTACTGGAGCGCGAGCTGAAGGATGCGGGCGCTGCGGATCGGCAGCCCGTCGTCGGTGAAGCCGGCCGCGCCGGCGTCGCGCAGCTCGCTCATATCGGTCAGTTCCTCCCCCTCCATCCCCCTCGTCACCGTGGCGAGGAAACCGACCGGGACCGAGGCCTGGGAGCGAGCCTGATCGCGCAGGGCTTCGACGTCGGTCGCGGTCGAGACGGGGGGGTCGGTGTTGGCCATTGCCAAGACCCCGCAGAAGCCTCCGGCGGCGGCGGCGCGGGTGCCGGTCTCGATGTCCTCTTTGTGCTCATGGCCGGGTGTGCGGAGATGGACATGGGGGTCGAAGAAGGCCGGGAAGGCGTGCAGGCCCTCGGCCTCGACGACCTCGCAACCGTCCGCCGACGCCGAGCCGGGCGCCGCCAGCTCCGCGATCTTGCCGTCGCGGATGACGACATCGTGGGCGCTATCGATCCCGGCGACCGGGTCGAGCACGCTCGCCCCGCGCAGGATCAGCTCCGCGCCCTCTCCGGAGCGCATGTCCAAGGCCTCTCTCAAACTCACGCGGGCTGCCCTATCGGTGTCGGTCGTTCGACCCCGTCGCCGTCCGCGGTGGGCGTCGGCCGCTCACCGCCGGCGAGCAGCTCGTAGAGAATCGCCATCCGCACGACCAGGCCGGAGGCGACCTGCTCGGCGATCAGCGACTGCGGCGAGTCGATCACCTCGCCGGAGAGCTCGACCCCACGATTGACCGGGCCGGGGTGCATCAGCAGCTGGCGCGGCCCGAGCCGGCGCGAGTCGATCTGGAAGTTCATCGCGTACTCGCGGATCGAGGGCACGAAGCTCTCGCTCATCCGCTCTCTCTGCATCCGCAGCGCGTAGACGACATCGGCCTCGCCGAGATCGTCGAGCGAGTGGGAGACGTCGCAGCCGAGCTGCTCAATCCCGCGCGGGATCAGGGTCGGCGGGCCGCAGACCGTGACCTCCGCCCCCATCTCCTGGAAGGCGATCAGGTTGGAGCGGGCGACGCGGCTGTGGAGGACGTCGCCGACGATCCAGATCTTTTTGCCCTCCAGCGACTCGAGCCGCCGCCGCAGGGTAAAGACGTCGAGCAGCGCCTGGCTCGGATGTTCGTGCTTGCCGTCGCCGGCGTTGACGACGGCCGCCTCGGTCCAGCCGGAGACGAGCTGGGCGGCGCCGGCGTAGGGGTGGCGGATCACGATCGCGGCGGGGTCATAGGCGGAGAGCGTCGCCACCGTGTCCTTCAGCGACTCGCCCTTGTCGACCGAGGAGCCGGCGGCCTTGACCGAGACCAGGTCCGCCGAGAGCCGTTTCGCCGCCAGCTCGAAGGAGGAGCTGGTCCGCGTGCTCGACTCGTAGAAGAGAGTGACCACGGTGCGGCCGCGCAGGGTCGGCACCTTCTTGATGTCGCGGCGGCCGACCTCGGCGAAACTCTCGGCGCGATTGAGGATCGCCTCGATCTCTGGCCGGGAGAGCTGCTCGATCGCCAGCAGGTGCCTCATGCCGTCGCCTCGGCGGGCTGGATCTCGGAGATCGTCACCTGGTCGACCTCGTCGCTCTCCTCGAGCCGGACGTTGACCCGCTGCGATCGTGAGGTCGGCAGGTTCTTGCCGACGTAGTCAGGCCGGATCGGCAGCTCGCGGTGACCGCGATCGCAGAGCACGGCGAGCTGGACGCGCTCGGGGCGGCCGTAGTCGAAGAGGGCCTCGATCGCGGCCCTCACGGTGCGGCCGGTGAAGAGAACGTCGTCGACCAGGATCACGGTGCGGCCGGCGAGGTCGAAGTCGATATGGGAGGCATGGACGACCGGCTGGGACTCGGGCGCCTTGGCGCCGACGTCGTCGCGGTAGAAGGAGATGTCGATGTCGCCGATCGGCACCTCGGCGCCGGTCAGCTCACCAACCAGAGCGTGAAGACGGCGGGCGAGGAGCGCTCCGCGAGTATGGATCCCGATCAGGGCCAAGCCCTCGGGGCCTGGATTCTTCTCGGCAATCTCGTGTGCGATCCGCCGCAGCGTTCGCTGAAGATCCTCGTGCTCAAGCACGACCTTCTCGCTCACTTCGCTCCTTACTGGCCTCACGGGGCCGGGTTAAAGGACGGCCTCAGAGTAGCAGTGGGGAGCGGACGGGCCGGCCCGTCCACGACACCGCTAGCCCTTCGATGGGAGCTGATTGTCCTTGGAGTCGTCGTTGCGTTCGCGGGCGCCGTTGGGGATGTGGGTTGGCTCACCGCGCTCTGGGAAGGGGAGCTCGACGAGGTCGAAGTCTTTTGGGGCGATTGTGGGCCTGAAGACCTCTTCGGCCTCCTTCTTCACCTCGCCGACGTGATAGCGGGACGAGATGTGGACCAGGGCCAGCAATTTCACTTCGGCCTCTCGGGCTACCGCGGCCGCCTGGCCTACGGTGGCGTGGGCGGTTTCCGCCGCTCGCTGGGCTTCCTCCTCGGCGAAGCTGGCGTCGTGGATCAGCAGCTCGGCGCCCTCTGCCGCTTCGACCGTTGCTTTACAGGGGGCCGTATCGCCTGTGATGACGACGGTTCGGCCGTCGCGGGACTCGCCCATCACATCGCCGGGCTGGACCGGGCCGTCCGATCCCTGAACCTCCTCCCCGCGCTGCAGCGCCGCGAAGGCCGGGCCTTCCGGGACGCCGAGCTTCTTCGCCTGCTCGGGGTCGAAACGGCCCGGGCGATCTTTCTCTGCCAGGGCGTAGCCACAGGCGCGGGTCCGGTGCTCGACGGGGAAGGAGCGCACCTCGTAGCCGTCGTGGGGGATCGACTGGCCTGGCTCCAGCTCGTAGAGGTCTAGCTCGTAGCCGGTGCGGCCGACTATCGGGTGCAGGGTCTTGAAGAGGTCGTAAAGGCCCGGTGGCCCGTAGATCGTCAGCGGTTCGGTGCGGTCGAGCAGGTCGTAGGTCTTGAGCAGGCCGGGCAGGCCGAGCACGTGGTCGGCGTGGAAGTGGGTGAGGTAGATCTCGTCGAGCTGGACCAGGCCGACCGAGCGCTGCATCTGGCGCTGCGTGCCTTCGCCGCAATCGAACATCAACCGCTCTCCCCCCCGCGCGATCAGCACGCTCGCAGTGGCCCGCCGGGCCGAGGGCACCGAGCCGCCGGTGCCGAGGAAGATGACCGAGAGGTCCATGGGGCGCGAGCCTACGCGAAGCTAGACTGGCCGAGTCCGCGCCCGTAGCTCAGCTGGATAGAGCGCCGCCCTCCGGAGGCGGAGGCCGCAGGTTCGAATCCTGCCGGGCGCGTCAGGAGGGCCGGTCGTCGCGGAAGGCGGCGACCGTTTCTCGCAGGGTCTGGCGCGCGTCGTGCTTTGGGCGCCAGCCCAGCTCCTTTCGCGCCCGGCCGCTGTCCATCAGGACCGGTCGCCGCAGCGCCTCGATCCAGGAGGCCTCGTCGGGCATCAGCGGCAGACGGGCGACCAGCTCCGCCGTGGCGCCCACCGCCTGTCTCGGCGCCGGGACGGCGTGCCAACCGAGCTCGTGGGCGAGGTCGGTGATCGTGACCGCGCCGTCGCCGGCGAGGTTGTAGACGCCCGGATCGCCCTTGCCGAGAACGGCGGCGCAGAGCGCGGTGGCCACATCGTCGTGGTGGACCAGCTGAAAGGGAACGCCGGGATCGGGCAAGACCGGCCTCAGCAATGGCAGACGGCGCAGGATCGATCGGGCCGGAGCGGGAAGGTGGCTGCCGAGCCCGCTCATCGGCACCGAGTCGACCAGCAGCGGCGCCTGTGGCCCGGCGACGATGCAGGGGCGGAAGACATAGGCCTCGGTTTTCGAGCCGGCCAGCGCTTCGGCCAGCTCCGCCTCGACCTCGGCCTTCTGGGCCGAGTAGGGATGGCGCTGTGCCCCCACCGCTTCGACGTCCTCTGTCAGCAGAGCGGGAAGGCTGGAGTCAAAGCCGTAGGCGGCGACCGAGGAGGTGTAGACAAGGCGTTTGACCTTGGCCGCCACCGCCGCCTCGAAGACGTTGCGCGACCCGGCCAGGTTGATCTCGCGGCTCTCACCCCGACCGGCGACGATCACGAAGGCGAGGTGGACGACGACGTCGGCCCCGATCGCGAGGTGATCGACGGCCTCGCGATCGAGGACGTCGCCCTGGCGATACTCGACCTTCTCCCAGCCATGCTCGGCCGGGTCGAAGGGGCGGCGCGCCATGCCGACGATGCGCTCGACCTGCTCGCTGCGCTCCAGCGCGGCGATGAACGACTTGCCGATCTCGCCGGTGGGGCCGGTGACCGCCACCGTCAACACCTAGACCGCCTTGCCGGCTTTGAAACGGGCCCGCCACTCGTCGCGGTCGAAGCGGGCAGGCTCGGTCTCCGTCAGAAACTCGGTCAGAATCGCAACGAATCGACCCGGCATCTCGAGCTGAGGCAGGTGGCCCACTCCGTCGAAGACCTCCAGCCGGCTGCCGACAAGACTCTCGTGGGCGCCTTCGCCATGGCCGACGGGAATGATCGGATCGTTGGACCCCCAGACGATCAGGATCGGCAACGCCTCGGCCAGGTAGAGGCGATCGCCGGCGGCCACTCGCTGCCCCTGGGTGCCGACAACCGAGCGCAGGGTCGCGAGGAAGGCCTTGCGGCGCTCCGCTTCCGACAGCGACGCGTAGCCGCGCGCGACCTCGGCGACGTCGGCATTCGGTCGCAGCCCGATTGCCGCCAGCCCCCGCCCCAGCGCCGAGCCGGCGTACTGGCCAACCCCGGCCGTCGCGCCGATGAAGAGATCCGCGCCCGGCAGCGCCGCGGCGCGAAGGACGAAGCTGACCTCCGGCCCGAGGCCGCCGCTGGAGACGAGCACAAGGCGTTCGACCATCTCCGGGAACTGATAGGTGAACTGCATCGCGATGCCGCCCCCGAGCGAGTGCCCGACCAAGGTGGCGCGGTCGTGGCCGAGGGTGACGAGCAGATCGCGCAGGCCGGCTGCCAAAGCGCCGAGCGAGTAGTCGCCGCCTCCGGGCGCCGAGGCGCCATGGCCCGGCAGGTCGGCGGCGATCACGGTGTGATCGCGGGCCAACGGTTCGATCACCTCGCGCCAGTTCTCGGTGCTGCCCGCCATTCCGTGGATCAGCAGCAGGACCGGCCCGGCGCCGGCCTCGACGTAGTTGACGGAGCGACCGTGCACGGATGCCGACTTGATCTTCATCTCTTCAATACTGTCGCGCATGTGACCGACGGGCAACCAGCCACAGGCCTTCCGCGAGGGGCGATCGCCGTGATCGTGATCGGCCTCCTCGCCTGCGTCGCCGCCGCCCTGCTCACCACCGACACGGGGGAAGGCTCCGCCGCTCCGCTGGAATGGCTGGAAAAGACCCCGCTTCCCGACTCCAAGGCAGTGCCGGCGCCGGGGGGTGGCGGCCAGATTCGCCTTACCGAAGCCGGCATCCGCGCCTCCGGCACCAACGTCAGCGGCTACGAGCTCTTCCGCAGCGCCGCGATCCTCAAGATCGATGCCGGATCGCCCGTCGGCAGTGCCCGCATCCTCTGCTCGATGCGGGCGCCCGGCGGGACCGAAGTCGCGCAGACCCGGGGGTCGCGCGCCTCATACCCGCGGTCCAGCGAAGAACTACTCGAACAGCCGGTGCCGGAAAGCGCGGTGGTCGAATTCAGCTCCCACGGCGCCGACCTCGCCGACGTCGAATTCGAAGACGCCTTCGAAAGCTTCGGCGAAGAGCCCGGGATCAAGGTCGAATGGCCCGGCTACAAAGTCGGCGACGAGCAGTGGGAATGGTTCCTGCCGCCGGGGCCGCCGGCGAAGCCGCTCGAACTCGGCTTCGCCTCGATCTGGAGAACCACCTCGATCCCCGCCGTCAAGGTCTCCTGCACCCTCAAGACCAGCGCCGGCTCAGCGACCGTGAAGACGGCCGGCGCCCTGACCAAAAAGTCAGAAGCGATCGCCGAATAGGCATTTCGCCCCTATGGGGCGACCAGCAGCTCCGGGCCCTCGATCCCTTTGCCGACTTTGTTCAGCTTCGGGTTGGCGGGGGCGCTTGCCATCCGCGCCGCCGGCAGCGGCGCGCACATCGCCAGCGCGTCCTGAAGGTCGAGGTCGGGTCGCAGCCAGGCTGCCTCGGCCTCGGGGCCCGGCAAGATCGCCGGCATCCGATTGTGGACCTTGGCGACCAGCTCGTTCGGCGTCGTGGTGACGATCGTGCAGCTGTAGAGCCAACCGTCGTCGAAGCCGCGATCCTCACCGTCCTCCCACTCCTTGCGAGTGCAGATCCCGGCGAAGGCGAAGGGGGCGCCATCGTCGACCGTGAAGCGCCAGGGCTGGCGCGGCTGCTTCGGGTCCTCGGCCACCATCCACTCGTAGAAGCCGTCGGCGACGATCAGGCAGCGGTGGCGGAACTTGCCAACCAGGGGCGCGTAGGCGCGGCTCGAATCCAGGTTCTCGGCTTTGGCGTTGATCATCTTGTAACCGACCTTGAGGTCTTTGGCCCAGCGGGGGACCAGGCCCCAGCGCATCAGCCGCGCCTCGCGCTCACCGCGGGCAGCCTCCTCCGGATCGGGTGAGGAGCGCACGGTCAACACCTCCTGGCTCGGCGCGACGTTGAAGCGGCCAAGGCCTTTGGCGACTTTTTCCGCCCGCTCGGGAGCGGGCGGCGGCGTATTGCCGTCCGCGTTTCTCTCCAGGGCTTTCTCCAGCTCGACCTGGAAGCGGTCGGCGATCGTCTTCGTGTCCTTGGCCGTGACCGTGAAGCGCCCGCACATGGCGCTCAGCCTAGCTGTGTGGCGGGGCGAGCCTGCGGATTGTCGCGGTACCACTCCAGAGTGGCGCGGAGGCCCTCACGCAGCTCGACCTGGGGGCGCCAGCCGGTCAGCTCGCGCAGCTTGGTCGAGTCGACGTACTGGCGATCGATCTCGCCCTTGGGGCTGCCGGCGCCGCGATACTCGGGCTCGACTCCGCGGCCCGAGACATCGGCAATCGCCTGCAGGACATCGGCGACCGAGTGGGGCCGCTCGCCGCCGGCGTTGAATGCCTCCCCCGCGGCGGGCCCGCCGGCGCCGACCTCGTGCTCGATCGCCAGGTAGGCGGCGACCGCGTCGTCGACGTGGACGAAGTCGCGCTGGGGGCTGCCGTCGGAGCGGATGACCGGGCGGCGACCCTCCAGCACAGCGACGATCGCCTCCGGGATCAGGCGGGAGAAATTGAGGTCGCCGCCGCCGTAGATGTTGGCGAAGCGGGTGACCGCGACCGGCAGCCCGTAAGCGCTGTGGTAGCTGAGCGAGATCGCATCCGCCGCGGCCTTGCTCGCCTCATACGGCGAGGCCGGCCGCAGGGTGAAGTCCTCGCGGTAGGGCAACTCGGCGTGCGGGCCATAGGCCTTGTCGGAGGAGGCGACCACGAGAGCCGGGACGTCGGCATGACGACACGCCTCCAGCAATGTCCAGGTGCCGCGTACATTGCTCTCAAAGGTGGCGACCGGGTCGGCCATCGCCGGGCCCACCAGAGTCTGCGCCGCGAGATGGAAGACGACGTCGTACTCGCCGGCATCGATCGTCGCCCCGACCAGGCGAGCGTCGCGCAGGTCGCCCTCGACCAGCTCGACCGACTCACCGATGCCCTGCAGGCCCAGGCCCGAGATCCCTCCGAGCGGCAGGTCGAGCACGGTGACCGTATCGCCGCGCTCCAGCAGCCCCCGCGCCAGATGCGAGGCGACGAAACCATGGGCTCCGGTGACGAGGGCGCGCTTCATCGCAGCCCCGCCGGATCCGGCTGCCACGCTCGCCAGGGCGCCTCTCCCCCGGCCCAGAGATCGTTGAGGACCACGGCGTCCTTGTAGGTGTCCATGCAGTCCCAGAAACCCTGATGCCGGTGGGCATGGAGCTGGCGGTCCCGCGCCAACCGCTCCAGCGGCTCGCGCTCGAGAACGCTGTCGGGCTCCAGGTAGGCAAGGGCGCCGGGCTCGAAGCAGAAGAAGCCGCCGTTGATCCAGTGCTCGCTGCGGGGCTTCTCGACGAAGCCCTCGACCCTTCCTGCCCCGTCGACCTCAGCCACCCCCCACTGCAGATGGGGCTGGACGACGGTCACCGTCGCCAGGTCGCCGTGGGCGCGATGGAAGTCGAGCAGGGCGCCGAGATCGACATCGGCGACGCCATCGGCGTAGGTGACGCAGAAGCGCTCGCCGTCGAGTCGGTCGGCGAGCAGGGCGACCCGCCCTCCCGTCGGTGTGTCCAAGCCGGTCTCGACGCACTCGACACTGACTCCGTCGGGCCAGCTCTCCGCCGCCACGAAGCCCTCGACCATCTCACCCAGGTAGCCGGTGGCGAGCAGGAAGCGCTCGAAGCCCTGGGCGGCGTAGATCCCGATCACGTGCCAGAGGATCGGCCGGCCGCCGATCTCGACCAGCGCCTTCGGCATCGACTCTGTCTTCTCCCGCAGCCGGGCGCCCCGCCCGCCGCAGAGAATCACCACTGGAGGCATCATCACCGGGAGTATGAGTCAGGCGCCTGCCGGAGCAACGCCCCCCCTTGGTCAGCGCCCTTCTTTCTTCGGAAGTGGCAAGGGCAGGTACCGGGGGTCGGGAACTTCATAGCGGGGGCGAGGGGACTCACCGGCCTCGCCGGAATACACAGGAGGCGCCGGTTCGAATTCGCAATGCGCGCCGTCGGCTTCGGGGCCTACGAACATCTCTTCGACTTTCGAGAGCGGGAAGATGGCAAGGCGACGCCCCGAGGATCGCTTCTCACCGAGATAGACAAGGTCTCCGGATTCGCCGACCAGAACGCCTACCTCCTGGGTGTGGTCGCTGGTGCAGACCTTTGCTTCGCTGAGGCCGATACCCGCCGCGGCGACGACCATGGAGGGGATGGCCGCCACGCAGTAGACCCCGGCCATCGTCAACACAACCCTGAGGCTGTTCCAGCGCCGCGGGATCCGGTGGCGACTCGTCAAAACCGCCCGAGCCTCGTGGACCGCGATCGCCGCCAGGAAAAGCACCGCGTAACCGACCGCCAGCCGCTCCGCCTGCGGCTCATAGTGCGAGCCGCCCCAGCGAAAGAGCAAAACCACGACCACCGGCGCCGACATCACCGCCGAGATCAGGAAATAGCGACCGATGACAGCGGGCCGAGCGCCCCAGCCATCGCGCCAGCGGCCTGCCACCGGGGCTTCGGAGCGGTCGTCGCGGAGCATTCGATAGAGCCCGTACAGCGCGCCGACGACAAGCGCGGGGAACAACACCTGGCCGGCGCCGATCGACAGCAGGAACTCACGGGGCAACTGGGAGACCACGTTTCCCCAGGGGAGATCCTCGAACCCAAGGCGCAGGGCGAGCACGACGGCGCCGGTGAGATAGACGACCGTGGCAAGCCCGGCGAAGAGGCCGACGACCTGCGTAATCGTCTGCAGCACGCCTCCCGCAGCCGCCGCCTCCCCAGAGCCGTCATTTCGCTTCAGCCTTGCCATCCGAGCCGGCCGACCCTACTCAGAAAAACTCATACATAAAAGCCTCGACCCGGGCTGGGGGTCCTGGTCAAGCAGGTCAAGGACGCAGAGAGCGTGGCGTGCTCCGCACGCGAGCGACCGAGGATGCAGAGATGCGCAGCGCCAGGACCCCTCAGCCGCCGGCTACGGCGGGGAGGATCGTCACTTCGTCGCCGTCGTTGATCTGCGTCTGCAGGCCCTGCTGGAAGCGGATGTCCTCACCAGAGACGTAGACGTTGACGAAGCGACGCAGGTCGCCATCCTGGGTGATCCGCTCGCGCAGGTCGCCGTAGGCATCGAAGACCGCGTCGAGGACGTCGCCGACCGTCGCTCCCGCGACCTCGACTTCGGACTGCCCTCCGGTCACGGCTCGCAGCTGGGTTGGGATCTTCACGGTGACTGCCATCAGACTGCTACCTCCTGGCGGAACTCGGTCTCGAAACTGGCGAGATCGGGGTCGATCTCGTGCATCTGGAACCTATCGCGAGTCGCGTCCAGAGTCTTCAAACCCTCGCCGGTGATGTAGACGACGACACGCTCGCCGGCATCGATATCGCCGCGTTCGGCCAGCTTCCTGAGGACGCCGATGGTGACGCCGCCGGCCGTCTCGGTGAAGATGCCGGTGGTCTCGGCAAGCAGGCTGATGCCGTCGCGGATTTCGGCGTCGGTAACCGAGTCGACGGCGCCGCCGGTGCTGCGCGCCTGCTCGACCGCGTAGGGCCCATCCGCGGGGTCGCCGATCGCCAGGCTCTTGGCGATCGTCTCGGGCTTCTGCGGCTTGCAGACATCCCAGCCTTCGGCGAAGGCTGTCGCGACCGGGCTACAGCCGAGCGCCTGGGCGCCGTTGAAGACCGGCAGCTCACCCTCGACCAGGCCGAGGTCCAGCCACTCCTGAAAGCCGCGGCCGACCTTGGTGAACAGCGAACCCGAGGCGATCGGGCAGACGACCCGGTCCGGCAGTTTCCAGCCGAGCTGCTCGACCGTCTCGTAGGCGAGGGTCTTGGAGCCCTCGGCGTAGTACGGGCGGAGGTTGACGTTGACGAAGGCCCAGGGCCGCGCCTCGGCCAGCTCGGTGCAGAGCCGGTTGACGGCGTCGTAGTTGCCACGGACGCCGACCAGGTTGGTCCCGTAGATGCCTGTCGCGAGCAGCTTCTGCTCCTCGAGATTGGCGGGCACGAAGACGTAGGAGGTGAGGCCGGCGGCGGCGGCGTGGGCCGCGACCGCGTTGGCGAGATTGCCGGTCGAAGCGCAGGCGACGGTCTCGAAGCCGAGCTCCTGCGCTTTGGCGACCGCGACCGCGACGACCCGGTCCTTGAAGGAGTGGGTCGGGTTGGCGGCGTCGTTCTTGATCCAGAGCTCGGCGTCGATGCCAAGCCGCTCGGCAAGCCGGTCGGCGCGCAGCAGTGGCGTCAGCCCGGGCTCGAGCGGATCGCCCGGCCGGCCCTCGAACGGCAGGAAGTCGGCGTAGCGCCAGATCCCCTGCGAGCCGGCCTGGATCCGCCTTTTGGCCGCGCCGGCATCGAGCGCCGAGTGGTCATAGGCGACTTCGAGCGGGCCGAAGCAGTTTTCGCAGAAATAGCTGGCGTCCAGCTCGTAAGCAGACCCGCACTCCTTGCACTTCAATCCTTCTAGTGACATCCGATCCTCTTTCTTGTGCCCTAAAGAAAAAACCTCCGCCTGTGTGGGGGAGGTCCGGATCGGACATTCCCCACATCTTCCAGGTCCTCAAACCGCGACCTGCTGGAGTTGGCACCTCCCCTCGAACCGTTGGCTCGAGGTGGTTGCCGGGGCTTCACTGGGCCAGTCCCTCCACCCCTCTAGATGTGGCGCTTATGTGGGAAGAACCTTACCAGGGGAAATCTCGTTCAGTCCAAGACCGGTCGGGCGTTTAACCTAGAGGCCACCATGCCTGCCCTGCCCGACGACAAAATGAGCCCCAGCGATGCCGAACCTTCCAAAGCCGAGGCTTCGGCGGCAAGGCCGGCGCGGCGAGCTCATCGCGTCGGCGGCCCAGCCTGAGCCCCAGACAGCCAACGTCGAGCAGATCGACTCCTCCGGCCTGCGCTGGGTGAACATCGAGCGCCCTGGCGCTCTGGAGCGGGCCTGGCTCGAGGAGAACTTCGACTTCCACGCCCTCGACATCGAGGACGTCCTCTCCCGCAACCAGCGGCCGAAGATCGACGTCTACGACGACTACCTCTTCATCGTCCTGCACTTCCCCGTCTTCGATCGGGCGGCGGGAAGGCTCGGCACCGGCGAGCTCGACCTCTTCGTCGGCCCCGGCTACGTGGTGACGATCCCGAACCAGCCGCTGCAGCCCGTCGAGTACCTGTTCGAGCGCTGCCGCGCCAAAGAGGAGCTGCGCGACCAGCTCTTCTCGCGTGGATCCGGCTACCTGCTCTACCGACTGGTCGACGACAGCTTCGATTACTGCTTCCCGATGCTGCGCAAGATCGGCAACAAGCTCGACGCGCTCGAGGACGACATCTTCGAGGGCCGCTCCGAGGAGGTCGTGCGCGACATCTCCAACGTCAAGCAGGAGATCATCAACTTCCGCAAGGTGATCCGCCCCCAGCGCCCGGTCCTACGCGACCTGGAGAGAGTCAAGCAGCGCTATCTGGCAACCGACCTCGATCTCGAGATCTACTTCGACGACATCGTCGACGCCCACGAGCGGATCTGGGACATGCTGGAGAACTACAAGGAGGTGGCCGAGGCGCTTGAGGAGACCAACGAGTCGGTGATCTCCCACCACCTCAACGACATCCTCAGGGTGCTGACCTCGATCAGCGTCGTGATCCTGCCCCTGACACTAATCGCCAGCATCATGGGCATGAACTCGTGGGTGCCCTTCGAGCACAACGTCGGCGGCTTCTTCATCATCCTCGGAGTGATGTTCGCGATCCTGCTCGGCATGGTCGTCTACTTCCGCAAGCGCAACTGGCTATGAGGGGCTAGCGAAACTCGCGTCTGCGACTGGCGAGCGCCGGACCAAGCGGGCAAGGACGCGGGAGGTCGAATAGCAGCGATATTCGACCTCCCGAGGACGCAGCACCGCGCCGTGTCCGCCGCCGTCAGGCGTGGGCGGGGGTTTCGCTAGCCCCTCATATAGCCTGCCGCGAGTGGCAAATTTCCGCATCTGGGCGCCCTGGCGCCTCGCCTACGTGAAGGACGCATCGAAGGACATCGAGGAGGGCTGCATCTTCTGCGTCAAGAGCGCCGAAGATGACGACGAGGCGAACCTGATCGTCCACCGCGGCGAGCACTGCTTCGTGATCCTCAACCTCTACCCGTATACGAACGGTCATCTGATGGTGGCGCCCTACGAGCACATCGGCCGGCTGCAGGAGATCACCGCCGAGACCACCGCCGAGATGATGGCGCTGGCGCAGCAGGCGATGGGCAAGCTTGAGGACGTCTACGAGCCGCATGGCTTCAACGTCGGCCTCAACCAGGGGCGGATCGCCGGCGCCGGGGTCGAGCACCACATCCACATGCACGTCGTGCCCCGCTGGGCGGGCGACAACAACTTCATGCCGGTGATCGCCGACACCAAAGTGATGCCGCAGACGATCGAGCAGAGCTACGAGGCGTTGAAGGGCGCGTTTTGAGCGAGCAGCCGCCCCTGGCTCCCGCCGGGATCTTCAAGGCTTATGACATCCGCGGTCTGCATGGCAGCGAGATGGACGAGAGCACGGCGCACGCGATCGGTCGCGCCTTCGCCCGGGTGCTGGGCCGCCTGCGCGGCAAGTCGCCGAGCGAGCTGCGGGTGGGGCTCGGCCGCGACATGCGGCTGACGGCGCCGGCGATGGCGGCGGAGCTGCGCGACGGCCTCATCTTCGAGGGAGTGACCGTGCTCGACGCCGGCATGGTCGCGACCGAGATGCTCTATCACCTGGTCGGCTCACGCGAGCTCGACGGCGGCGCGATGGTGACCGCCTCCCACAACCCGAAGGCCTACACCGGGGTGAAGCTGGTCCGTGAGGGGGCGCTGCCGCTCTCAGGCGACGCCGGCATCGGCGACATCCGCGATGAGATCGCAGCCGGGCTCGGGCACGCCCCCGGCGGCGGCTCGCTCGAGGAGATCGACATCTGGGAGGAGTACCGAGCCCATGCGCTCTCCTTCATCGGTCCCGCAAACGTGCGACCGATGAAGGTCGTGGTCGACGGCGGCAACGGCATGGCCGGGCCGATGGTCGGGCCGATCCTGGCCAAGCTCGGCCTCGATCTGGAGGAGATGTACTTCGAGCCCGATGGTGAGTTCCCGGATCATGAGCCCAACCCGCTGCTGGAGAAGAACCGCAAGATGATCATCGACCGCGTGCGTTCCAGCGGCGCCGATCTCGGCATCGCCTGGGATGGCGATGCCGACCGCTGCTTCTTCATCGACGGCAACGGCGAGTTCTGCGACGGCGACTTCGTCTGCGCTCTACTGGCCCGCGCCGCCCTGGCCAAGAACCCCGGCGCGACGATCCTCTACGACCCTCGCTCCAGCCGCGCCGTGCCGGACCTGGTCGCCGCCGAGGGCGGGCGCTCCGACCTCTCCCGCGTCGGCCACGCCTTCTTCAAGGCGCGGATGCGCGAGGAGGGCGCCGTCTTCGGCGGCGAGGTCTCCGGCCACTACTACTTCCGCGACTTCTGGAATGCCGACTCGGGCACGATCCCGGCGCTGCTGATGCTGGAGCTGCTCTCGCTCGACGGCCACACGCTGGCCGAGCTGATCGACGAGTTTCGCTCGAAGTACTTCATCTCCGGCGAGATCAACTCTGAAGTGGCCGACCCGGAGGCGAAAATGGCCGAGGTCGCCGAGCGCTTCGCCGATGGCAAGCAGACCCACCTCGACGGGATCTCGGTCGACTACCCCGACTGGCACTTCAACGTCCGCCCCTCCAACACCGAGCCGCTGCTGCGGCTCAACCTCGAGTCGCTGATCTCTCTCGAGGACATGGAGGCCAAGCGCGACCTGGTCCTCGGGTTGATCAGAGCGTGACGCTCTCCCCCGAGCAGGCGCTCGAGCAGGCGGCGCTGGCCGGCATCCATTGCCTCCGCATCCCGACCCCGTTCGCCGTCGGGCGGGTCAACTGCTACCTACTGGAGGACGAGCCCCTGACCCTGATCGACACCGGCCCCAACTCCGGCAAAGCGCTGGATGAGCTACAGGCCCAACTCGGCGCCCGCGGCCACTCGATCGACGACCTCGAGCTGATTGTCGTCACTCACCAGCACATCGATCATCTCGGTCTGGTCGAGATCGTCGCCGAGCACTCCGGCGCCGAGGTGGCGGCACTCGGCCTCGCCGCCGAGCGGCTGGCGAACTTCAGCGAGGATGCCGAGGGCGAGGACAGTTTCGCCGTCGACCTGATGCTGCGAAACGGCATCCCCGAGGAGGTCGCCTTCGCCCTGCAGAGCGTCTCGCGCAGCTTCCGCGGCTGGGGCTCGAAGGTCGAGGTGACAAGGCCCCTGGCCGACGGCGAGCCGCTGCAGTTCCGCGACCGCACTCTCGAAGTCCTGCACCGGCCGGGCCACAGCCCCTCCGACACCGTCTTCTGGGACGAGGAGCGCAGAATCCTGATCGCGGCGGACCACCTGATCGCCCACATCTCCTCCAACCCGCTGATCACCCGCCCGCTCGACGGCTCATCCCAGCGCACGCAGGCGCTCGTCACCTACATCGATTCGATGAAGAAGACCCGCGAGATGCCGGCCGAGATCGTCCTCTCCGGCCACGGCGACCCGATCACCGAGCACGCCGCCTTGATCGACGACCGCCTCAGCAAGCACGACCGGCGCAAGGAGAAGATCTACAAGCTGATCGCCGAGCAGCCGCGGACCGGCTACGAGTTGGCGCAGGCGATCTGGGGAAACGTCGCCGTTACCCAGGCCTTCCTCACCCTCTCCGAGGTGATCGGCCACACCGACCTGCTCGTCAACGAAGGCCGCGTCCGCGAAGCCCAGGAGGGCGAGGTGGTCCGCTATGAGACGACCGGGTAAAGCCCGCTCCGCCAAGAAGCGGATGCTGATCATCGTCAACCCCTACGCGACTACGGTCTCCGACCGGCTGCGCAACCTCGTCGTCTACGCGTTGCAGGGGCGCTTTGAGGTCGAAGCGGTCTCGACCGAGGCGCAAAACCACGCGACCGAGATCGGGCGCGAGGTGCGCGACCACGGCTATGACATCGTCGTCGCCTTCGGTGGCGACGGGACGCTGAACGAGGTGGCCAACGGGCTCGCCGGCACCGACGTTCCGGTCTCGATGCTGCCGGGCGGCTCGACCAACGTGGTCTGCCGCACGCTCGGCATCCCCAATGACGTCGTCGACGCGACCGAGCACCTGCTCGCTCTGGTCGACGACTGGAAGCCGCGCAAGATCGACCTCGGCAAGGCCGACGGCCGCCACTTCGTCTTCTCCTGTGGGGTCGGCATCGACGCGACGGTCGTCAAGCGTGTCGATGCTCATCCCCGCCTCAAGTCCAAGGCCGGCCCCTATTACTACTCCTGGGCCGCGGTCTCGGCCTTCTACCGCAGCTACCTCCACAACCCCGTGAGGCTGCGGGCGCAGGTCAACGGCAGCGAGGCCGAGGGCGTCACCGCCCTGGCCCAGAACTCCGATCCCTTCACCTACTTCGCCGAACGCCCGATCCGCGTCTGTGAGGGAATCGAGATCGACGACGGCACACTCGCGCTCGGCGTGCTCAAGCGCGCCACCCAGCGCGACACCCCGAGCCTGATCGCCCGCCTCTTCAGCGAGAGCCGACCGGCTGCCCATCACCGCCAGATCGAGAGCTTCGACAACGTCACCGAGGCAACGGTCAGCTCGATCTCCGAGGACAAGGACGGTTCGATCCGCCCCTTCCCGGTCCAGGTCGACGGCGACTACATCGGAGAGAAGGACAGGATCGAGCTGAAAACCGATCCGGGCGCCTTGACGGTGGTTGCCTGAGGCTAGGGACGCGGGCGCCCGGTCGCGGGTCCTGTCGTGGGGATGGGGTGGCACGCGCTTGCCCTGCGATCTGCTCTCGGGCGGAGAGCTCGGCTTCACTCGCAGGGTCAGGCCTTGCCCTTCGCAGACTCCGCCCTGCGTGAGGCCACCCCACCCCCACGCCACCCGCGAGCGATCATGCTTGAAGCTGAACAGCAGAGGCTTCGAAGCCGCCCGCAAGCTTCAAGCCGCTCTGAGCATTCAGGGTTCGCTGCTCCCTTCAAGCCGCGGTCGGCATTGGCCTCGAAACCGCAAAAGGCGTCGATATGCGACGCCTTTTGCGGTTTCGCATCGAGCCTGTTCAGCCGGAGCGCTGCTCGCGTGGGTGGCGTCGGGATGGGGCGGACTCGCCGACCCGAAGGCTGTGGAGGGCAAGGTCTGAGCCCTAGGCGCGCGGTATCCCGGCGCCCGGAGCAGCGCGAAAGGGCCGCCGAGTGCGCCCTATCCCGACGACAGGCCCCGCGCGCCTGGCGCCGCTAGCCGTCGTCGCCGGAAGTCTTGGCCGCCGCCGGCGTCAACCGGTAGGCGTCGAAGACCGACTCGACGTTTCGCAGACGGCTGATGCACTGTTTTAGCTGCTCGGTGTCGCCGACCTCGATCACGAACTTGTTCTTCACCATCGGGTGGTTGGTCGTGCAACTCGCTCCGAGAATGTTGATGCCGGCCTCCGAGAAGGTGCGGGAGAGATCCTCGAGCAGGCGAGTGCGATCGTAGGCGTCGATCTGCAGCTCAACCCGGTAGGAGGCCTCGTTGTCGCCGTCCCAGCTCACGTCGACGAAGCGTTCGGGGGCCTTTTTCAGCGCCTTCACGTTCTTGCAATCGGTGCGGTGGATCGTGATCCCACGGCCGAGCGAGACGTAGCCGGCAATCTCGTCGCCGGGAACGGGGCGGCAGCACTTGGCCAGCCGCACGGCGACGCTGTCGACCCCCTTGACGCTGATGCCGTAGTTGGAGGCGTCCTTGGTCCGGCGCGCGTCGTCCTCGCGGCCGCCGATCTCCCCGGCCGGCTCCTCGGCGACGGCCTCCCCCGCTTTCAGCCTCAACATCAGCTTGTTGGCGACGGTCTTCGTCGAGATCTTGCCCTGGCCAAGAGCGATGTAGAACTCGGTCGCCTTGTGGTAGCCCATCTCGCGGATCACGTCGGCGAGCAGCGGCGAGCCGGCCACCTTCTGCATCGGCAGCCCGCGCTTTCGCAGCGCGTCCTCGAGGCCGTCGCGGCCGGTGCGCTCGGCGTCCTCGCGGCCTTCCTCTTTGAACCAGGCGCGGATCTTGTTGCGGGCGCGGTTGGTCCGCACCAGCTTCAGCCAGTCGCGTGAGGGGCCGCGTTTCTGCTTCGCGGTCAGCACCTCGACGATGTCGCCGGAGCGCAGCTGGTAGTGCAGCGGCACGATGTTGCCGTTGACCTTGGCGCCGACGCAGCGGTGGCCGACGTCGGTATGGACGGCGTAGGCGAAATCGAGCGGCGTCGAGCCGGCGGAGAGGCTCTTGACCTCGCCCTTGGGCGTGAAGACGAAGACCTCGTCTTCGAAGAGGTCGACCTTGAGCGACTCGAGGAACTCGGCCGGGTCCTGCTCGCCCTCGGCCTCGACCAGCTGCCGCAGCCAGGTCATCTTCTCTCGCCGTGGGTCGTCGCCGCCGCCCTCTTTGTAGGCGACGTGAGCGGCGATCCCGTACTCGGCCAGCTTGTGCATCTCCTCGGTCCGGATCTGGATCTCCAGCGGCTTGCCCTCGGGGCCGATCACGGTCGTGTGCAGGGCCTGGTACATGTTGGCCTTCGGCATCGCGACGAAATCCTTGAAGCGGCCGGGCAGCGGCTTCCAGAGCGAGTGGATGACGCCGATCGCTCCGTAGCAATCCTTGACCGAGCCGACGATCACCCGCATCGCGGTCAGGTCGAAGATCTCGTTGAACTCGCGCCCCTTCTTCGTCATCTTCGTGTAGATCGAGTAGAAGTGCTTAGCACGACCCGAGATCTCGGCCTCGATGCCGAGCTGCGCCAGCTCCTCGGAGAGGAAGCTGCCGGCGTCGTTGACGTAATTCTCGCGCTCGTTGCGCTGCTGGGCGACCAGCTGCTTGATCTCGGCGTACTTACGGGGGTGCAGGGTCGCGAAGGCGAGATCCTCCAGCTCCCACTTGATCGCGTGGATCCCGAGCCGGTGGGCCAGCGGAGCGTAGATCTCCAGCGTCTCCCGCGACTTCGCCATCTGCTTCTGCTTCGGCAGCGCCCCGACCGTGCGCATGTTGTGGAGACGGTCGGCCAGCTTGATCAGGATCACCCTGACGTCGGTGGCCATCGCCACCATCATCTTGCGGTAGTTCTCGGCCTGACGCTCGTCGCGGCTCTCGAAGGTGATCCCGGTCAGCTTGGTGACGCCGTCGACGAGCGCAGCGATCTCGTCGCCGAACTCGGCCCGGATCTCATCGAGGCTGGCGGTCGTGTCCTCGACCGTGTCGTGCAGCAGAGCGGCGCAGAGGGTCTCGGTGTCGAGCCGCATCCCGGCGCATACCTGGGCGACGCCGACCGGGTGGGTGATGAATTCATCGCCCGAGCGCCGCATCTGGTCGGCGTGGCGGTCGCAGGCGAAATCGAAGGCGCGCTCAAGCGCCGAGCGATCGATCGTCGCGACCGCCAGGGCCGGGGCCCCGTTGCCGTCGCCCTCGTGCGCCTGTGGAGCGTCGAACTCCTCCACCACTGCGAAGAGATCGGCGAGCAGCTCCTGGTGCTCTACGGGTGTTTGCGTCCTTCGAGGTATTGCTTGCCTTCCTTGAAACGGGCGCCGTAGGCACGGAATGCCGGCGAGCGCTCCAGATCTGTCCCTTCCGAGGATACGACCCCGACGGTCCCGCCGCCGCCATTGGGCGTGCCCTGCACCAAGTCCAGCTCGGACAGGACCCGGAAGCAGCGGGCCGCCACCTCCGGCCGGCGCGGCAACGCGGCGGCGCCCGCCAGCGCCGATCGCAGCTCCTCGCCGCTTGTCTCGCCGGCCTCGCGCAGACCGCGGAAGACCGTGGCCACCTCCTCACGCTGGGCGCATTCGGAGGCCAACACCGAAAGCGCGAAACGCCGCTCCGGCTCTCCCCAGACCGGGTGCAGGTAGCCACCCGGCACGGCCGCGCGGCCGATCAACCTCTCCAGGTGGGCGAAGGGCGCTGGGTCGACGACCACGAGATGGGCGAAGCCGCGGCCCAGGCCCGGGTTGCGCTCGAGTTCGGAGTAGTCGGCCAGGGTCATGCCGGGCCGCTCGAGAGGCGCCCGTGCGGCCGTGTCGGCGCTCAGCGCGAGGACGCTGCCACCGCCGGCGACAAGCTCGCCGAGCACCGCCGCCGGCGAGTGCGTGCTGGAAACCACTCGCCGCGCATGCCCATCCTCGCCCCCAGGCACAGCTGAAGCCGCCGTTGGATCGACCTCCAGCTCGGCCTCGAAGCGCCGCCACCATGCCTCACCGGCCGCGGGGTCCTCGGCGGCGCCCTCCACCCCGCGCGGGAACAGCTCGCGCAGGACGACGCGAGGCTCGACCGAGCCGTTCCAGTGGTTGACCTCCAGCCGCACCGCGACGTCTACCGGGTCGTCGTCGCCCACCCCCAGCCTCGAGCGGCCGAAGGCGACGCCGAGCGCCTTGTGTGAGCCGCTGTGGAGGCTGAAGCGAGAGTGCTTGCCTTCCCCCATCGTCCGCACATCGCTGACCCGGGCCGAGGGAACCAATAGGCGGACGCCGGGGTTGCCCATCCCGAAGGGCGCCAGGCGCCCCAGCTCCTCGGCCAGCTCGAGGCCCAGCCCGGCGCCGCCGACCATCGCGTCGATCCGCTCGGTCCGGCGCAGGTCGTCAGGGGCAAGCGCCTCGTTGGCATGGGCGGCAAAGGCAGCGCGAAACGCGTCGAGATCCTCGGCTCGCAACTGCAGGCCCGCGGCGGCACGGTGTCCGCCGTAGCTGACCAGGTGCTCGGAGCAGGCCTCCAGCGCGGCGAGAAGATCAAAGCCCGGGATACTGCGGCCCGAGCCGCGCCCTCCCCCGTCCCCGTCCAGGGAAATCATCACCACCGGCCTGTAGTGGCGCTCGACCAGCCGCGAGGCGACGATCCCGATCACGCCCGGATGCCAGTCGTGTCCCGCCAGGACCAGGCCGCGCGCCTCGCGCAGATCGTCCGGCAGCTCGCGCCGCGCCGCCTCGGCGGCGCCATCGACCTCGCGCTCGGTCCTGCGGCGCTCGCCGTTGGCCCGGTTCAGCTCGATCGCGATCTCGCTCGCCCGCGCCTCGTCCTCGGTCAGGAACAGCTCGACGCCGGCATCGGCACGGTAGAGGCGGCCGGCCGCGTTGATCCGTGGCCCCAGCTTGAACCCGAGGTCGCTCTCGTCGAGCTGAGTCGGCTCGACTTTCGAGGCGCTCATCAGCGCCCGCAGGCCGACCCGCTCCCCTCGCCTCATCACCTCCAACCCACGCCTGACCAACGATCGGTTCTCGCCGATCAGCGGCACAACGTCAGCCACGGTCGCGAGAGCCACCAGATCCAGGTCACACGTTGACGACGCCTCACGCAGCGCACAGGCCAACTTCCAGGCAACGGCCGTCCCGCAGAGCTCCGTGAACGGGTACCCGCTCAGGGCCGGGTGCAGAATCTGGCAGTCGGGCAGCTCCTCGGCGGGCTGGTGGTGGTCGGTGACCACTATCGCCATCCCCAGTTGCTGGGCCAGGCGAACCTCCTCGACCGCGGTGATCCCGCAGTCGACGGTGACGATCAGCGAGGTGCCACGCTGCCCGAGCCGCTCCACGTTTGCGGCGCTGAGCCCGTAGCCGTCGGTGAGCCGGTCGGGGATCAGCCAGTCGCACTCGGCGCCGAGCTCGCGCAGGGTCGAGACCATGACCGTCGTCGCGCAGACACCGTCGACGTCGAAATCGCCGTGGACGGTGATCTGCTCCCCGGCCTCGATCGCCGCCCGTATCCGCCCGACCACGGAGCCCATCAACTCGAACTCATCCGGGCGATGGGTCTCGTCGGCCTCGAGAAAGGCGCGCGCCTCGTCAGGCGTGCGATAGCCACGGCGAACGAGGGTGACGGCGACGGGATCGCTGAGCCCGAGCTCCTCGGCGAGAGTGCGCGCCTCCGGATAGGAGTACGGTGCGGCCTCATAGGCCTTCAGGGCTTCTGGCACACACTCAGACTACGCGGGAAAGCGGCGGATTCCGGAACCGGCTCGACCGCAAAATGCAGGGGAAATACCGCTCAGGCCGGTTCCTCGCCGCGGAGGCCGATCACGTAGACGATCCCCAACCCGATCGCCACACCCGGAACCGCCGTCAGCGCGGTGACCAGGTCGGTATCGCCCAGGCTGCGCCCGCTGATCGTCTCGACGATCAGACCGAAGAAAATGGCCCCGAGAACCGAGCCGACAAAGGCGCCGACGATGCCCTGCCAGAAGTGATCGGGCAGGAAGACCGTGAAGTGCCAGAGGGCGATTCCCATCGTGAACCAGACCAGTAGCGCCATGGCTTAGCGATTCCTCCCGTGCTTGCGGCGCGCCTGACGGCGGGCGCGGCGCTCATCGTTTCGCGTGCGACGCTCGGCGCTAGCCGCTTCGGCCGAGTCGAGCTCGCCGTTGGATTTCTGTTTCGGGCCATCGCCCTTGGCCTCGGGCTCCACGGTGGCGACCGCGCCCGCCTTGGGACGCGCCTCCTGCCTGGCGACGGTCGCCGTCGCGATCTCCTCTTCGCTCTCGCCGTCCTCGCCGAGCTTGGCCAGGGCGATCTCGTCGGCGAAAGGCGGGACGCTCCCCTCGACCTCGGCTATCCGCATCCGCCGTCGCATGAACCCGGGCTCGCGTTCCTTCCAGGCGGTCAGCACCGGCGAGGCGATGAAAATCGAGGAATAGGTGCCCGACGCGATCCCGATCAGCATCGCGAAAGCGAAGTCCTGCAGCGTGGCGCCGCCGAAGATCAGCAGCGACGTGACCGCCAGCAGGGTGGTGAAGCTGGTCGCCAGAGATCGCGTCAGCACCTCGCTCATCGAGCGGTTGACGATCTGGGAGAACGCGGCGCGCGGCATCCGCGGCATGTTCTCTCTGATGCGGTCGAACACGATGATCGTGTCGTAGAGCGAGTAGCCCAAAATGGTCAAGAAGGCAGCGACCGTACCGCTCGTCACCTCCCTTCCGGTCAAAGCGTAGATGCCGGCGGTGATCAGGATGTCGTGGAAGAGCGCGATCAGCACCGGGACGGCGAACTTCGGGTCGAACCGGATCGCGATGTAGCCGCAGATGACCAGCAGCGAGAAGATCAGGGCCTTGAGGGCGCTGTTTGCCACCTGCTGGCCGAAGGTGGGGCCGACGCTGGTGCTATCGAAGCCGTTCTGGACGATCCCGAATTCGGAGGCGAGGGCATGCTCGGCGTCTTTGACCCGGTTCGGGCCCAACTCGCGGGTCTGGATCTGGAAGACGTTCTTGCCGAAGACGGGATCGGAGACCTGCTGGATCTCCTCGCCGCTGACCCCGATCGAGTCGAGCGATTCGCGGACGCCTTCCTCATCGGTCGGCTTGACCAACGCCACCTTGACCCGGGTTCCGGACTCGAAATCGATCCCGAAGTTGAGCTGCTTCGTCGCCAGCGCCAGGGCTCCGACGAGGAGGATGATCCCCGACATCGTGAAGAACCAGCGACTGGCGCCCATGAAGTCGAAGTGCCAGCGCATCCCCTGGCGCGAGGCGCCGAGGACCCTGGGCGAGCGCAGGAAGCGAGAGCGGCTCATGCTGCCCAGCAGCGCCTGGGTGAAGACGACCGCGGTGAGCAGAGAGGCGATCGTGCCGACGCCGAGGACGAAGGCGAAACCCTTGACCCCGGCCGTGGCCAGGACGAAGAGGATGAAGGCGGTCAGCAGGGTGACGACGTTGGCGTCGACGATCGTCGCGATCCCGCGTTTGTAGCCGGCAGCGATCGCGCTCGACATCGAGCGACCGGCTCGGACCTCCTCCTTTATTCGCTCGAAGATGACGATGTTGGAGTCGGCCGCCACCCCGATCGTCAACACCAACCCGGCAATCCCCGGCAGGGTCAGCGTGATCGGGATCAGTTTGACCAAGGCGAAGAGGAGAACCCCGTAGGCGCCCAGCGCCACCGTGGCGATCAAGCCAAGGAAGCGGTAGAAGAGCAGCAGGAAAAGGACGACGAGGACGAGGCCGATGATGCCCGCCTTGATCCCTTCGTGCAGGGCCTGCGTGCCCAGCGTCGCCGAGACCTGAGTCTGGCTGATCAGTTTGAGGTCGATCGGCAGGGCGCCGATCTGCAGGATCGTCGCCAGTTCCTGGGCCTCGGTGATGCTGTTGAAGCCACCGGAGATCTGGGCCCCGGTGCGGCCGTCGATCCCGTCCGGGTTTTCGGCGTAGTTGATGATCGGGCGGGTTTTGACTTCGTTGTCGAGGATGACCGCGAAGTGGCCGGACAGCGCCCTCGCCTGTTCGGGGCTGGCCGGGCCGATCTGAGACGCCTGACCGCGCTGGGCGATCTGGCGGGTCACTTCCTGGAAGGCTTCGCGTCCCTTGTCGGTGAATTCGAAGGTGACGTTCGGTTCGCCGAATTCGCCGGTTTTCTGTTCCGGGTTGGTGATGTCGGTCCCGGAGAGAGCCGGGTTGTCCTTCAGCGCAAACCAGCCCGGCTTTGCCGTCGGATCGACTTTGCCGGAGCCGTCCTGGGGCAGTTCGGAGACGACGATCGTGCCGACCGGGACTTCGAGCACGATCCCCTTGTGGGGGATCTTCTTGCCGGTGGGGCTGATGTAAAGGTCCTTTTCGCTGAGCTCGGGACCGGCCAAGATTTCGTGCGGCGGCTTTTCGTCGAAGAGGTAGTAGCGCGGTTTGCTGACCGAGCAGGTCTTGCAGTCTTCGATCGGTTCCTGTTCGGAGGCGAGCTTGACCGCGTCATAGGCGGTTGGGAACGCTCCGGCGGCGATCAGCTGTTTGTTCTCGAGACTGCCGGTGTTACGCCCGGCTTCCTTCCACTGCTTGATCGCCTTTTTGACCGCGGCGGGAGGCGGTGCTTTGCCGGGATGGCCGCCGATCGCCGCCTGCTGGCCGATCAGGTTCGGCTCCCAGTCGTAGAAGTAGAGCTGGGCCGTCGTCCCGACCTGGTCAATCGCCCGCTGGGCGTTGGTGATGTCGGGCAGGCTGACCGATATCTCCGAGGTTCCCAGGCGCGAGACTTCGGGCTCGGAGACGCCGAGCTTGTCGATCCGCTCGCGGATGATTTCGATCGAACGGTCGATGTCTTCGCCGCTGACCGTCTTCACCTGGCCGGTCGGCTCTCCCTGATAGACCAGCTCGACCCCGCCCTTGAGGTCGAGTCCCAGCTTGGTCGGCTTGTTGGCGATGACCAGGGCCGAGAGGGCGATCAGGCCAAGCACGAACAGCAAGACAAAGATGTGCCCGCGCCTGGTCCCCATGCTCTTCTTAGGCTTCCGGGGTGAGCACGATCAGCAAACCGCCGTCGTCGTCGTAGGCCGGGAACACATCGGCGACCGCATCGGCGGGGAGATCTCCCTCGGCGTTGACCGAGACCTTCTTGCCCAGTGAGCGCACTCCCCACTCGAGCGAGGTCTCAAGCGGATCGGTCTCGCCGTCGCCGTTGGTGTCGGCGGTCTTGCCACCATCGCCGGGCTGCAGCCAGCGCAGGCCGAGCACCTCCTGGACCGGGCGCCCGATCACGTCTTCGTCGGTCAGGCCGGTCAGCTCGAAGCTGCCCTTGCCGGCGTCGATCACGCGTGCCTGGCGGTCGCAGACGAAGAAGGCCGCGTTGGGCGCCGGATAGTAATCGTCGAGCAGCTCGAAGACAAAACCGAAGCCACACTTCGAACACCCTTTGGGACGGGTGCTGAAGCCGGCGGTGCGGTCGCTGCCGACCTCCCTGTGACCACAGTTGGGGCAGATAAAGAAAGGCATTCCTGACAGGCTACAAGTGTCCGCGACTAGAAGAGGCTCGCCGCCCCTTCGGGCGCGGGCAGGCCGAGGTGCCGATAGGCCCTCTCGGTCAAAACACGGCCTCGCGGCGTCCGCTTCAAGAGCCCCTGCTGGAGCAGGTAGGGCTCCAGCACATCCTCGATCGTGTCCTGCTCCTCGCCGATCGCGACGGCAAGGGTCGAGAGCCCGACAGGGCCTCCCGCGAACTTTGTCGCGACCGTATCGAGCAGGGCCCGGTCGCTGCGATCGAGGCCGCCCTCGTCAACCTCGAGCATCGCCAGAGCCGCCTCCGCCACGTCGGCGCCGATCGCCCCAGATCCCTTTACCTGAGCGAAGTCTCGAACCCGCTTGAGCAGGCGGTTGGCGACGCGCGGAGTCCCGCGCGAGCGCCCGGCGATCGTCAGCGCCCCCTCGGAGTCGATCTCCACTTCGAGGATCGAAGCTGAGCGCTCGATGATCAGGGCCAGGTGGTCGGGGCTGTAGTGCTCGAGCCGATGAGAGACCCCGAAGCGGTCGCGCAGGGGGGTCGTGAGCAGGCCGCTGCGAGTGGTCGCGCCGATCAAGGTGAAGGGCGGCAGGGGCAGGGTCACGGTCCGCGCTCCCGCTCCCTGGCCGAGGACGACCGGAAGCTCTCCGTCCTCCATCGCGGGATAGAGAGTCTCCTCGACCGCCCGCCCGAGGCGATGGATCTCATCGATGAAGAAGACGCTACCGGGCTCCAGCGCGGTCAGGAAGGAGGCGACGTCGGCCTTGCGCTCGAGGGCGGGGCCGGCCGTCTGGACCATCGGCACGCCCATCTCGGCGGCGACGATGTGGGCCAGCGAAGTCTTGCCCAGTCCTGGCGGCCCGGCGAGCAGGACGTGGTCGAGCGGCTCGCCCCGGCCCCGGGCCGCCTCGATGAAGATCGCCAGCTGAGAGGTGACCTGCTCCTGGTTGACGAAGTCGGCCAGGGTCGGTGGGCGCAGCGAGCGATCGAGATCCTCATCGGGGATGTCGGCACTCGCATCGTGCACACGGACCGCCGCGTCGATCGGCGCCGGCTCCTGATCGATGCCGGGGGTGCGGATTCTGTTGGCGCCGATGTCGGGTGAGTCGGTCACGCGGCTTTGCTCCTCGAAGTCCCGGCCTTGCGCAACGCGGTCGCGATCAGCTCCTGTGGATCCTCGCTCTCGATGCCGTCGAGCAACCGCTCGGCCTCCAGCGGCGCGTAGCCAAGGTTGACGAGCCCGTCGCGGGCAAGTGAGCGAGCGTCGGCCTCGCCGGCTCCGATCGCAATCTCTTCCTCCAGCGCCCCGGCGACCTTCTCGCGCAGCTCGACGATGATCCGCTCCGAGGTCCGCTTGCCGATCCCCGGGACGGCCTGGAAGCGTTTGGCGTCGCCGGCGGCGATCGCGCGCTGCAACTCGCGGGCGGCGCCGCCGGAGAGCGTCGCGATCGCGACTTTGGGGCCGATGCCGCTGACCGAGATCAGCTCGCGGAAGAGATCGCGCTCCTCCTCGGAGGCGAAGCCGTAGAGGGCGAGGGAGTCGTCGCGGGCGATCAGCTCGGCGTGCAAGAAGGCCTCCCGCCCCATCGCAGGCACCGCCTTCAGCGTCTCGGAGGAGACGGCGAGCCGGTAGCCGACGCCGCCGGCGTCGATCACCACGTGATCGGCCCGGCGCACCATCACCTCGCCTCGAACGGCGGCGATCATCCGACCAGCGTCTCCGGAAGCTGCTTCGGCGCTGCGCGGTCGAGCGATTCGACCGCGGCCGCGCGGCCGGTCGTGCCGCCG
>DATCBF010000304.1:0-8060 GCA_036512025.1 Solirubrobacterales bacterium | reverse complement strand
TTCAGCTTCGACATCGAGCCCTCGGCGTTCTCGAATTTCTGGCCGCTGCGCCCCATCCAGGCGGCGCGCCAGACCAGCAGCCTGGCAGCGTCGATCTCCAGCTTCATGTCGGCCAGGGTGAAGGCGATCGACTGGTTCTCGACGATCGCGCGTCCAAACTGCCGGCGCTCTTTCGCGTACTCCAGCGCGTACTCGTAGGCGGCCCGGGCGATGCCGAGAGCCTGAGCGCCGACCGTCGGCCGGCTCGCCTCGAAGGTCTGCATCGCCGCCTGGCCCTTGCCTTTTTTGCCCTCGCGGACGCGGGCAAGGCGTTCGTCGAGCTTCTCTTTGCCGCCCAACAGGCAGGCGCCGGGCACACGGCAGTCGTCGAGGTGGACGTCGGCGGTGTGTGAGGCGCGGAGGCCGTGCTTCTTGACCTTGGCGCCCTGCTCGCAGCCCTTGGCTCCCGGAGGAACGACGAAAGCGGCGTGGCCGCGTGAGCCCAGCTCGCGATCGACCGAGGCGATCACGACGTGGACGTTGGCGATGCCACCGTTGGTGGCCCATGCCTTCTGCCCGTTGATCACCCACTCATCGGCCGCTTCGTCGTACTTGGCGGTGGTGCGGATGGCCGATACGTCGGAGCCGGCGTCGGGCTCGGAGGCGCAGAAGGCCCCGACCTTGACGTCGTCCGGTGTGCCGAAGCACTGTGGTATCCACTCGCCCATCTGCTCGGGTGTTCCCTGCCCGAAGATCGCGGCGACCGCGAGCGAGGTGCCCATGATCGCCATGCCGATGCCGGCGTCGCCCCAGAACAGCTCCTCGTTGGCGATCGGAAGCGTCAGCCCGGTCTCGTCGCCCCAGAACTGGGCCAACGCTTCAAACCCGTAGAGGCCGATCTTGGCGGCCTCCTGGATCACCGGCCACGGAGTCTCCTCGCGCTCGTCCCATTCCTCCGCGGCCGGCCTGACCACGCCCTCGGCGAAGCCGTGCACCCAGTCGCGGATGTCCTTCTGGTCCTGGTTCAGCTCAAGGGTGAACCTGGGTTCGCCCGCAGCGGGCTCCTCTCCGCCCCCGGTCGCCTCGGCCAGCAACTCCTCTGCCTCTGTGACTACTGAAGTTTTGTCCATGGCCCAATCTTACATCGAACCATGTCGTTGTTACAGCCGCGGGCGCTCAGATGTCGCGCAGGTCGAATGCCCTCAGGCCCTCGGGGCCCTGGTCGGTGCAATCGAAGAAGCGAGGGTTGACACAGTCATAGGAGGACCCGGAGCCCTCGTAGGCGCGCTCCACCGAGAACTGGCAATGAGGAAGCGGCGAGCCGGTCACCTTGACCCCACCGAAGCCGGCGGGATCCAAGACCGCCTCGAGCTCGATCTCGGCGCCGAACACCTCCTGCATGCAGCCCACGTACTGAGTCCCGGTGAACGAGTCGACGAAGCCATAGAGGAAGCGACAGCCCATTTCCAGACAGCTGCGGGGCTCGACCATTTTGTCGCAGAACGACCGGCACTGGCGACACTCGCCGGCGCGGGCTGCTTTCTCCTCTTTCTGGCGCGTAGCCATCGAGAATCAGTGTAGGCACCGAGGAGGCTGGACGCGAGCGCTCAAGCGGCCAGGGCGTCGCCCAGCATGTGGCCCAGCTCGGCCCTGAGACCGCTCGAGGGCCTGACCCTGTACTCGCTGCCAAAACGGAGAAGGCTGTGCTCCCCGTCGCTCATCTGCACCTTCACATGGACGTCGGCTTCGCCCTTGTGATGGGCGAAGACCGACTTCAGCTCGTCAATCACTCCGGGAGGAGCCTTGGCGGCGTCGATCGTGAGCTTGAGCGGGCCGGATGGGGCGACCGCAGCCGCGGTCGCCTTCGCCATCTCCTCGGCGCCGGGCTCGAAGCGCTCGGCCTCCTGGACGACGAGCTTGGTCTCGCCCCGGTCCTTATGGTCGAGCCGGCCCCTGACCAGGACGACCGCATCGGGGGCGATCACCGCGGCGCTCTCGGCCTGGTCGGCCTTGAAGACCAGCAGCTCGACCTGGCCCTCGACGTCGTCGAGGGTGGCGAACATCATCTGCGAGCCGCTCTTGGTGCGGATCTTTTTGCAGTCGACCACGATCCCGCCGACCGTCACCCAGGAACCGTCGGCCTTACCACCGAGCTCGGCCAGCGAGCAGTCGACCCTTGCTCGCAACGCGTCGCGGACTTCGGACAGCGGGTGCGAGGAGAGATAGGTGCCAAGCGTCTCCTTCTCCATCGCCAGCAGCTCGCGCCGATCGAACTCGACGGCGGAGATCGGGGGGCGGTGATGGGCCTGCGAGGCGCCCCCTCCCCCGCTTTCGGCTTCGCCGAAGTCAAAGATCGAGCCCTGTCCCATCTGGGCGTCCTCCTGGGCCTTCTGGCCGGCGGACTGGGCTGCCGGCAGGGTCTCCAGCATTCCCTGGCGGGTGGCGCCGGTCGAGTCGAGCGCGCCGCATTTGATCAGGCATTCGATCGCGCGTTTGTTGACCGCCCGCGAGTCGACTCGCTCGCAGAAATCCCAGATCGAGGCGAAGTCACCATCCTCGCGCGCCCGCAGGATCGCCTCGACCGCCGAATGGCCGACGTTCTTGACCGCATCGAGGCCGAAGCGAATCGCCTTGGCGGAGACGACGAAATCGTGGTCGGAGGAGTTGACGTCGGGAGGCAGCACGTCGATCCCCATCTCCGCGCAGCGGTTGACGAAGAACGGGACCTTGTCTTTGGTGCTCATCACCGAGGAGATCACCGCCGCCATGTACTCGGCCGGATAGTTGGCCTTGAGGTAGGCGGTGCGGTAGGAGATCAATCCGTAACAGGCGGCGTGGGACTTGTTGAACGAGTAGTCGGCCGCCGCTTCGTTCAGCTTCCAGAGGTCCTTGGCGACGTTGGCGGCGGTCTTCGATTCAGCCAGCCCCTGCATGAATTTGTCCTTCATCGTCGCCATCAGCTCGCGCTTCTTCTTGCCGATCGCCTTGCGCAGATCGTCCGCCTCGGCGCCTGTGAAGCCGGCCATCGAGCGCGAGATCTCCATCAACTGCTCCTGGTAGATGACGCAGCCGTGGGTCTCCTCGGTGATCGCCCGCAGGCGCGGGTCCGGGTAGCGGACCGTCGAGGGGTCCTTCTTGCCTTTGGCGTAGGCGGGGATATACGCCATCGCACCGGGCCGGTAGAGGGCGCCGAGCGCGACCAGGTCGGCGAACTCGGTCGGCCCCACCTTGCGCAGCGCGTCCCGCATCCCCTCGGACTCGAACTGGAAGACGCCGGTCGAGTCCCCCTTGGCGAGCATCGCGTAGGTCTTGGCGTCGTCGATCGGGATCTGCTCCATGTCGATCGTCTCGCCGCGCGAGCGCTGGATGATCGCGATCGCGTCCTCGATCACGTCGAGGTTGCGCAGCCCGAGGAAGTCCATCTTCAGCAGGCCGAGCTCCTCGATCGGGCCCATCGAGTACTGGGTGACGATCTTGTACTGGCGCTCGGGCTTGCCCGAGCCGCCGCCGGTCGCGGCCGGGGCGCTGCGATCCTCGGCCAGCTGCAGCGGCACTATCTCCTGTAGCGGCCGGTCGGAGATCACCACCGCGGCGGCGTGGATCGAGTTGTTGCGGACGATCCCCTCAAGGCCGCGGGCGACGTCGATGACCCGTTTCGCGTCTGGCTCGGCGTCGTAGGTCCGTTTCAGCTCCTGGCCCTGCTTCAGACATTCCTCGAAGGAGGGGCTGCGGCCCATGATCGGCTCCGGGATCTGCTTGGCGAGACGGTCGCCGGTGCCGTAGTCGAAGCCGAGCACGCGGGCGGCATCGCGGGTCGCCGCCCGCGGCGCCATCTTGCCGAAGGTGATGATCTGGGCAACCGACTCGCGGCCGTATTTCTCGGCGACGTAGCGGATCACCCGCTCGCGGCCGCGGACCGAGAAGTCGATGTCGATATCCGGCATCGATTTGCGGCCGGGGTTGAGGAAGCGCTCGAAGAGGAGGTCATTAGCGAGCGGGTCGAGGTCGGTGATGCCGAGGTTGTAGGCGACGATCGAGCCTGCCGCCGAGCCGCGGCCGGGGCCGACGGCGATCCCGTTCTCCTTGGCAAAGCGGATGAAGTCCCAGACGATCAGGAAGTAGGAGGGGAAGCCCATCTCCTCGATTACCCCGAGCTCGAAGTCGAGCCGCTCCTGCGCCGCGGCCGGGATCGGGTCGCCGTAGCGCCCGCGCATGCCCTCGGTCGCGATCCGCCGCAGCATCGCCTCCGGCTCCTCGCCGTCGTCGGTCGGATAGCGCGGCAGCAACAGCTTGCCGAGCTCGATCTCCAGTTCACAGCGCTCGGCGATCTCCAGCGAGGTCGGCACCGCCTCGGGCCACTCGGCGAAGGACTCCGTCATTTCCTCGGAGGTCTTGAGGTAGAACTCGTTGGTGTCGAAGCTCATCTTCGGCGCTTCCAGCGTCGACTTGGTCTGGACACAGAGCAGCGCCGCGTGGTTGTCGAAGTCCTCGCGCCGCAGGTAGTGGACGTCGGCGGTGCCGACCACGGGGCGGTTGAGCTCGCGAGCGAAGCGGACGATGCCCTCGTTCGCCTTGTCCTGATCGGCGATCCCGTTCTTCTGCACCTCGAAATAGACCTGCTCGGGGCCGAATGCCTGGATCAGGTCGTCGAGATGGGCGCGGGCGTCGTCATGGCGCTCCTCGATCAGGCGCCGGCAGAAGCGCGACTGCAGGCAGCCGGTGAGAACGATCACGCCCTCGGAGTGAGCGGCGAGCAGCTCCATGTCGACATTGGCTTTGCCGCGTGAGAAGCCCTCAAGGAAGCCGGCCGAGGTCAGCTTGACCAGATTGGAGAAGCCGGTGTCGCTGGAGGCCAGCAGGGTCAGGTGGTTGCGCTCGTAGCGCGGCTGCTCCTTGATCGCGTGGCGATCCTCGACGAAATAGGCCTCGAGGCCGACGATCGGTTTGATCCCATGCTTGTCGCAGGCCTTGTAGAGCTCAACGGCGCCGTTCATGACGCCGTGGTCGGTCAGGCCGAGGGCCGGCTGCCCCATTTCCGCTGCCCGCGCCGCCATCGCATCGATCTTGCAGGCGCCATCGAGCAGCGAGTACTCGCTGTGGGCATGCAGGTGGACGGCGGAGGGTGCGCTCACGGACTCGGCCGATCATGCCAAGCAGGGCAGATGGCAACGACTGCCGCCGGCGCGTCTTCCGCGCTATCTCCGTGCGTATTTCGTTACGGCAGGGTGACGATCAGCCACAGACCCAGGCGCTGGGACCTGAATCGGCCCAGATCTGGGCTGCGATCGAGTCCTGTTCGGCCTTGGACCCGTTCTGAGGCGCGCCCTGCCCCCCGTAGAGTTCCCAGGTCGAGGGCAGGATCTGGTAGGCGCCGCCCGCCCCGCTCGAGGGGTTGACGGCGCTGTAGTTACCGCCGGACTCGCACATCACGATGTAAGAGGGGATTGAGTAGGGCCCGCCGAGCCAGCGATCGACTTCGGCCTGGGCTTCGGACGCGGTCGCTCGTTCCGCCGCGGCTGCCTTCGCCGCCTGAATGTCGCGGACCCAACCGCCGATGTGCGATTTCAGGGTGGAAAGAGAGCCGGCGCGGGCAGCCGAGATCGACTGCAGCTCCGAGGCCGAGTCCTCAGCGTCCTGGCGCACAACCGAGATCTGAGAGCGAGCCGCGGCAAGGCGGGCGTCGTAGGCGTCGACCCGGGCCTTCGACGCCGCCACCAGCTTCAGCTCGTGACTGACGTCGTTGCGCACCTGTTCGACCCGGTGGGCGAGCGCGGTGTCCGAATCCTCGATCTGCTTCAGGTATTCGGTTCGGGCGCTCAGTTCTTCGAAGTTGCTCGAGGCCAGAATCACGCTCGCGGTGCTCGGCGAGCCACTCTCATAGATCGCGACGAGACGCTGGGAGAGGGCCTGACGAGCACGGCGCAGATGGCCTTTCTCGGCGACCAGATGCCGCCGGGAGCTGTCGACCTTGTCGCCAAGCGCGGCCGCCCGCTCTTCTCCGTTGGAGAGCAGTCCGCTCAGCCGTTCTTCGTGGGCGGCGGCTTCTGCCGCCTGTCCCTGGGCGGCGGCCAGTTCACTCTGCTTCGCCCTCAATTCAGACGCGAGTGAAGCCGCCTCTGCTCGCGCCGATTCGACCTTGGCCTGAAGCGCCCCGGCGTCGGCCGCGGACGCGCCGGCAGAGAAAATAGACAGGCAAAGCAGCGACCCGCAGGCGACAATGCCCCACAGTCGTCGGATCTCGAATTCTGTCGCGATGGACCGCGGCACGAAGCGCGCGAGACTAGCGGACTTTGTTAAGGAACCCTCACAAGTTGTCAATAATCCGCAATAAAACTTGCGGCCCCGGGGCTCAACCCTCAGGCACGTTGCGGCTGGCCAGGTAAATCCCGACCCCGGCCACGGTGACCGCGAGGCCGACGCCGATCCGGATCTCGCGTCGGTAGCGGTGCCGCACGTAGGTGAGCGCGAAGCGGATCGCTGCTTTTCCGACCTTGTCGTGCATCAGCCCTCTTCCTTTTCCCCGCGCTGCCTTACCTGGTAGGCCATCCGTGACTGCAATGACCAGAGCTCGATGAAGCCTGGCGATGCGGTCTGCGAAAACAACCCGCCGGACTCCGAGAAGGAGGCAAGGGCGGCGTCGTAGACGGCGTTGGGCGAGCTGCGGGTGACCACCCGGGCCGTGCCCTTGAAGAGCTTGAGGCCGATGGTCCCGGTCACCTGTGCGTTGACGGCATCCATATACGCATCGAGATCGGTCCGCAGCGGCTCCCACCAGAGGCCGGCGTAGACGAGGTAGCCCCACTTCTGGTCGAGCCCGGGCTTGAACTGGTTCTGGTGGATCGTGCCGACCAGCTTCTCCAGCTCCTGATGGGCGGGGAGGATGATGGCGGCGGCGGGCACCTCGTAGATGTCACGGACCTTGAGCCCGACGATCCGGTCCTCGATGTGATCGACGATGCCGACCCCGTGGCGGCAGCCGATCGCGGCCGCCTTTTCGAGCAGGTCGACCAGCCCCAGGCGCTCGCCGTTGAGCTCGACCGGAACCCCGGCCTCGAAGCCGACGCTGACGACCTCGGCCTCGTCGGGAGCGTCCTCGGGGCGGGTCACCAACTGGAAGACGTCGTCCTCGGGAGCATGATCGAGATCCTCGATCCAGCGGCCCTCCGAAGAGCGCCCCCAGAGGTTGTCGTCGATCGAGTAGGGCGCCACCTCGGTGCCGCCCTTGACCGGGATCCCGTGCTCGCGGGCGTAGGCGATCTCCTCCTCGCGGCCCATCTGCCAGGAGCGAACCGGGGCGATGGTTTTCAGCTCCGGCGCCAGCGTCGCCACCGTCGCCTCGATTCGGACCTGGTCGTTGCCCTTGCCCGTGCAACCGTGGGCAATCGTGTCGCAACCGGTGCGGCGGGCGTACTCGACCGCCAACTGCGCGATCAGTGGGCGGCCCAGCGCGGTGAAGAGCGGGTAGCCACCGCCGTAGAGGGCGTTGGCCTTGATCGCCGGCGTCAGAAACTTCTCGGCGAACTGCTCGCGGGCGTCGACGACGTGGCACTCGAGCGCGCCGAGCTGCCTGGCCTTGGCCTCGATCACCCCGTAGTCCTCGCCGGGCTGGCCGAGGTTGACCGTGAGGCAGACAACCTCAGCCTCGTAGGAGTCCTGAATCCACTTCAGCATGACGCTGGTATCGAGCCCGCCCGAGTAGAGCAGCAGCACCCGGTTGACCTCCGCCGGGTCGGCCTCATAGCCCGCGGTGCGGGCCTGATCGATCGGTTGCTCTGCAGGCATGGCCGGAAGTCTCGCAGGCCGAATCCACCTACGACGGCCGGCGCTGCCAGACTTCTAAAAATCGCGCGCCTGGGCCACATCCTCTCAATCGCTTTGATCACCGCCGGCCTGGTCGTGATCGCCGACGTCGGCATCACCCTCGCCTACAGGGAGCCGATCTCTTCGATCTACGGATCGATCAAGCAGGGCGAAGCAGCCAGCCAGCTCAGTGACATCGAAGCCGAATACCCGACCGCGGGCGATCGGCGGGCGATCGCCCGGGTCAAGGGGCGCGAGCAGCGCATCGCCGTCCTCGCCCG
>DATCBF010000303.1:0-9199 GCA_036512025.1 Solirubrobacterales bacterium | reverse complement strand
GCTCCCACCCCCCTTCATGCACACCTACCGCCAGGGCTTCGACGCCGGTCACAGCGGCGGCTGAATACGCTGAGAGCACGACGACTTCGATGGAGGGAATGAATTGAGCGAGCAGCTGTGGGGTGAGGAGACAACCAAGGCCGTTGACAACTTCCCCGTCTCGGGCGAGCGGGTGCCGGCGCCGGTGGTGCGCTGGCTGGGACGGCTGAAGGCCGCCGCGGCCGAGGCCAACGGCGAGCTGGGCGGTCTCGACGCGGAGCTGGCCGAGCGGATCGCCGCGGCCGGCGCCGCCATCGCCGCCGGCGAGCACGACAACCAGTTCCCGGTCGACGTCTTCCAGACCGGGTCCGGCACCTCCTCGAACATGAACGCCAACGAGGTGATCGCCAAGCTCGCCGGCGACGGCGTCCACCCCAACGACCACGTCAACATGGGCCAGTCCTCCAACGATGTCTTCCCCTCCGCCGTGCACCTGGCGGCGCTGGGCGAGGTAACCCACGACCTGTTGCCGGCGATGGGCGGGCTCGAGTCCGCCCTCGACGCCAAGGCAAGTCAGTTCGCCGATGTGGTCAAGGCCGGCCGCACCCACCTGATGGACGCGGTCCCGGTCACCCTCGGGCAGGAGTTCGGCGGCTACGCCGCCCAGGTCCGGCTCGGCATCCAGCGGGTCGAGGCAACCCTGCGCCGGGTCGGCCAGATCCCGCTCGGTGGCACCGCGACCGGAACCGGTCTCAACACCCACCCCGAATTTGCCGCCAAGGTGCGCGAGACGCTGGCGGCCGAGACCGGCCTCGCGATCTCCGAGCCGCTCGACCGCTTCGAGGCGCAGGCCAACCGCGACGCCCTGGTCGAGCTCTCCGGCGCCCTCAAGGTCTACGCCGTCTCGCTCAACAAGATCGCCAACGACCTGGCCCTGATGGGCTCAGGCCCACGCGCCGGCCTCGCCGAGCTGCGCCTGCCTGAGCTGCAGAAGGGCTCCTCGATCATGCCCGGCAAGGTCAACCCGGTGATCCCGGAGGTCGTGATCCAGGTCGCCGCCCAGGTGATCGGCAACGACACCACGATCACGGTCGCCGGCAGCCAGGGCCAGTTCGAGCTCAACGTGCGGGTGCCGCTGATCGCCCGCAACCTGCTCGACTCGATCAAGCTGCTCGCCTCCGCCTCGCGCCTGCTGAACGAGAAATGCGTCGCCGGGATCGAAGCCAACGAGGAGATGACCGAGCGCCACGCCGAGGCGACCCTGGCCACGGCCACCGCCCTCAACCCCCACATCGGCTACGACCGCGCCGCCGACATTGTCAAGACGGCAGCCGAGTCGGGCCGCTCGCTGCGCGAGGTGGCGCTGGAGCAGGGCGTCGAGCCCTCGGTCCTCGAGGAGGCCCTGGACCACAGGCGTATGGCCCGGCCGCACGAGTAGCTCTTCGGCGCATCTGCGATTCAACCCTGCAGGGTGATGAAGCGCTCCTCGGTCAGCTCGAGGACGGCGAAGGAGGGGCCCTCGCGGGTGTTGCCCGAGTCCTTGACACCGCCATAGGGCTGCTGGTCGGCGCGGAAGGTGGGGACCTCGTTGATCAGGACGCCGCCGAATTCGAGGGTGTTTGCCGCCTGGAGGCCGCGGCCCATATCGCGGGTGAAGACGCCCGCCTGGAGGCCGAACTTGGAGTCGTTGGCCATCGTCAGCGCCTGCTCGAAGTCGGCGTAGCGGTCGACGGTCGCGACCGGGCCGAAGATCTCCTCGCGCCAGAGCTTTGAGTCGCGTGGCGGCGAGCCGATCAGGGTCGGCTCCAGGCAGCGCCCCTCGTCGACGAGCTCGCCGCCGCTCAGAAGCTCGGCGCCGGAGGCGATCGCCTCGTCGACCCAGGCCTTGACGCGGTCGCGATCGCCGGGCGAGATCAGCGGCCCGACGTCGGTCTCGGGATCGAGTGGGTCGCCGACGCGGAGCTTGCGCATGTTGGCGACGAGGCGCTCGACGAAGGCGTCGGCGATCTCCTCGTGGACGAGGATCCGCTGGATCGAGATGCAGCTCTGGCCGGCGTGGGAGAAGGCATGGATCCGCGCTTTGTCGGCGGCGGCTTCCCAGTCGCCGTCGGAGTGGACGATCAGCGGCGCGTTGGAGCCGAGCTCGAGGTTGACCTTCTTGTGGGGAACGTCGCTGCGGATGCCCCAGCCGACCTTGGAGGAGCCGGTGAAGCTGAGCGCCTTGGTCAGTTCGTGCTCGACGATCGCGTAGCCGACATCGGAGCCAGGGCCGGGGATGACCCCGAGCCAGCCGTCGGGCAGCCCGGCCTCGACCAGGATCCCGGCCAGCTTCAGCGCCGAGATCGGTGTCTGGCCCGCCGGCTTGAGGACGACCGCGTTGCCGGCGGCGATCGCCGGCCCGAGCTTGTGGGCGACGAGGTTGAGTGGGAAGTTGAAGGGACTGATCGCGCCGACGACACCGTACGGCACCCGCAACATCACGCCGAGCTTGCCGACGCCGGCCTCCGATGCCGCCATCGGCACCGTGCCCCCGGTCAGCTTGCGCGCCTCCACGGCCGAGAAGGTCAGGGTGTCGACACAGCGGGCGGCCTCGGCCTCGGCTGTCTTCAGCGGCTTGCCGGCCTCGGCGGAGATCGTCAGCGCAAGGTCCTCGAGCCGCTCGCCGACCAGCTCGGCGGCGCGATCGAGCACGGCGGCACGGGCATGCTGGGGGAAGTCGGCCATTTCGAGTGCCGCCTGACCGGCCTCGGCGGCGCGGTTGACGAGGGCGGCGTTGCCCTTCGCGACCCGTCCGACGACCGTGTCGTCATAGGGGCTGCGAACCTCGATCCACTCGCCGGTCTCGATCCACTCGCCGGCCGCGAGGAGCTTGTGATCGACCGCCGAGACTGCCTGCGTCGCCATACCGACAGCGTAGAGCAGGCCGAGACTCGTCCAGCCCGAACCTGTTGGGAACAGAGATGCGAATCCGCCTCACAGCCCTCCTGCTCTTCGGCCTGCTGACCACCACGGCCAACGCAAGCGTCAACTGGGTGGTCCACGGCCACGGCTTCGGGCACGGGGTCGGGCTCAGCCAGTACGGCGCCTACGGCTACGCCGAGCACGGCAAGGGGTACCGCTTCATCCTCGGCCACTACTACCAGGGCACCACGCTGGGGACGCTGCCCGGCCCCCGCATCGTCCGCGTCCTGCTCGACATCTCCGACGGCGACGTCGGCTTCAGCGGCGCCACCAGCGCTTGCGGCGAGAGGCTGTCGGCCGGCCGCGACTACCAGGCCCATCGGGTCGGATCCTCGGTCAGGCTGCGCAGCTCCGGCGGCAAGCCGCTCGCCAACTGCGGCCACAAGCTCCGCGCGGCCGGCGCCGGGCAGATCGACATCGCCGGGATCGGGACCTACCGCGGCGCGCTGGAGGTGGTGGGCACGGACAGTGACGCCGGCTCGCTCAACGTGATCAACGCCCTCCCGGTCGACCAGTACGTCAAAGGCGTGATCCCGAACGAGTCGCCCGCCTCGTGGCCGCAGGCGGCGCTGCGCGCCCAGGCGGTCGCGGCACGCTCCTACGGCCTCAGCGTCCAAGTCGGCGGCAACGGCTTCGACCTCTACGACACCACCAGCAGCCAGGTCTACAAAGGGCTGTCCAGCGAGACCGCCGCCACCAACGAGGCAGCAGAAGCAACTCACGGCCAGGTACTCGAATACGGCGGCCAGATTGCCCAGACCTACTTCTCGGCCTGCTCGGGCGGCCACACCGAGAGCGTCCAGAACGTCTTCTACGGCGAATCGATCCCTTATCTGGTCGGCGTCCCCGACCCCTACGATTATTACTGCCCGCTGCACAGCTGGACCCTGCGTTTCAGCGGGCCCGAAATCAGCGACCGGCTCGGCTCCTACCTCGACGGCCGGCTGAAGAAGGTCGTCGTCACCAAGCGCGGCGTCTCGCCCCGGATCCTCTGGGCAAAGCTCTACGGGACCGGCGGCGTGACCAAGATCCGTGGCGACCAGCTGGAGTCGGCGCTGGGCGCCTATGACAAGTGGATGAGCTTCCAGAAGGTGGTCGGCTAGCGCCGGTCGGGCAGGGCAAGCACCGCGTGAACCGCGTGGTGATCGCTGCCGGGAAGATCCTCGACCGAGAATTCGACGATCCCAAGGCGGTCGTCGGCGAGCACGTGATCGATGGTGATGAAGGGCGGCACGTCCCAGCCCTGCGGCCAGGTCGGCTCGAGGCCCTTGCCGGCTACCTCGGCGGCGTCACGGTAGCCGCGAGCGAGTACGTCGCGCAGCTCGGCGTGGTCGAGGGTCGCGTTGAAGTCCCCGGCCAGCACCCAGGGCGGCCCCGAACCGGCGCTCGGCAAGCTTTCGAGGCTGGCCTTCCATTCGCCGACCATGTGCTCCTGGGGTGGGAAGGTGTGCACACCGACGACCCTGACTCTGCGCCCGTCGGCCAGCTCGAGCGAGGCCCGCGGCAGGCGAAAGATCAGCTGCGGCCCTTCCTTCAACTTCCGCATCGGCAGGCTGGTGAAGAGCCCGGTGCCGGCGGCGTATGGGCCAAACCGAGGGATGGAGACGATCGCATTGGGAAGGCGTTCTTCGATGCCAGCGGCACGCAGCTTCCTGACGAAACCCGGCGTCAGCTCCTCGATGCTGAGCAGGTCGGGGTGGAGGCGGTCGACAAGGGCGATCAAAGCATCGGGGTCAGCGGTGCCGTGGTGGATGTTGGCGGCGAGCACACTGAGTGTCTCGTGACCTGCCGCCGGCGCCGTTTCGTCGCCGATCGCCCGTGGCAGGACGGCGGCAGCCAGGCAGAACGCGGCAAGCCCGGCGACCACAGCCGCCGCCCAGTTGCGCAGGGCGAGAGCGATGCCCGCCACCAGTAGCGCAACCACGGCAGCGTAGGGCGTGAAGGCCAGGATCGGCACGAGTGGATACCCCCGCTCCAGGCCGAAGAGGCGGATCACCGTCCAGAGCACAATCGGGAGGACCGCCGCCCAGATCCACCAGTAGCGGCGCGCGCCGGCTGCCGCCGCCAAATCAGCCATCCGGATAGGGCTGGATCGTGACGCCGTGGTCGGCCTCTCGCATCCCCAGCTCGTAGGCGGCGCCCGCCGCGAGCGTGAGCGTGCGGGGCGGCAGCCCCGGCCGTTCCACCGTCAGCTCCAGATCGGCGACCGAGCAGTTGATCGTGTTGTGCTCGGGCCCCTTGGGGTCGGCGTAGATCCAGCCGACGAAGTCCTTGGCCGGCGCCGAGACCCGGCCGCGGACGACGATGTCGCGGCCGGGGAGCGTGAACTCACAGGCGACCGGAGACTCCGAGACCGAGGCGGAGCGGATCTGGCCGAAGCCGCCGAGACGGTGGGCCTCGCCGTCGAGCACCAACATCCCCGAGGGCACCCAGGGTGTGATCTTCGAACCGAGCTTGATCCGGGCGGCGCCGGCGTCGAAGTAGGCATCGGGCGCGCCCTCGAAGCCAGTGCCCTCGAGCCAGACCCAGCGCTCAGCGTGCTCGCTGCCCCAGTTGTGGCCGATCATCCCCGGCCAGCCGGCGATCTCGATCTCGTCGCCGTCGATCTCGAGCTTGCCGTCGAAGCGGGCATTCGGGAATGGCGCGACGAACTTGGTCCGGGGGACCGGCGCCTCGTAGAGCCAGTCGGCCGGCAGGTACTTGCAGGGCTCGGCGTCACCGGCGAAGTCGAGGCTCCAGGAGGCTTTCAGAGCCTCCGTAGCGATTGTGCCCCGGGCACGCCCGGGGCCGATCTCGGTCGCACCGATGCCGATCCACGATCCCGGCGGCGTCGACAGCTCGGCAGCCGGCACGGTGACCTTGGTCGCGCGCGGCGCCTCTGCTTCGCGGTCAAAGAGGACGAACCAGACCGAGGCGTCGGGCTCGGCGCCGGGACGCTTGTGGACGGTGTGGCGGATCCACAGGCCCTGGCCGCCACCCGGGCGACAGGCCTTGATGTAGAAGCTCTCATAGTGGCCCGCCTTGGCCGCAACACCGGGGAAACGGGCGCCCTCGTTCATATTCAGACCTTGATCGTTATCACGTCGCCGTCGGCGACGATGTAGTCGCGGCCCTCGATCCGCAGCAGGCCCTTGTCGCGGGCGGCGGCGTAGCCGCCCTGCTCGATCAGGTCCTCGCAGCCGATCACCTCGGCTTTGATGAATTCGTCCTGGATCTCGGTGTGGATCGTCGCCGCCGACTCCCAGGCGGTGGAGCCGCGGCGCAGGGGCCGGGCGACGGCCTCGTTGTCCTCACCCGCGGTGAAGAAGGTGATCAGCTCGAGCAGGTCATAGGCGGAGCGGACCAGGCGCGCCAGACCCGAGCCCTCAACCCCATATGACTCGCGCATTTCAGCGGCTTCGGCAGGGTCGAGCTCGGCCAGCTCGCCCTCGATCCGGGCGCTGACCGCGACCGAGCCGGCGCCGACCGCGGCGGCGTGGGCGGCGACCGCCGCCGGCACCTCGGCGTCGCCCTCGTCGACATTGGCGACGTAGAGGATCGGCTTCGAGGTCAGCGCCTGCAGCTGACGCGGGCCGTGCGGGGCGGCGTCGGGGACGGGGATCGAGCGGGCCGGCCTGCCGGCGGCGATCGCGGCGCGCACCTGCTCCAGCCAGCCCCGTTCGGCGACCGCTTCGGCGTCGCCGGTCTTGGCCTGCTTGCCGACCCGTTCCAGCCGCCTCTCGACCTGCTCGAAGTCGGAGAGCAGCAGCTCGGTCTCGATCGTCTCGATGTCGGCGATCGGGTCGACGCGGCCGTCGGGGTGCGGCACGCCGGAGTCCTCGTGGCAGCGGACGACGTGGCAGATCGCGTCGGTCTCGCGGATCGAGGCGAGGAACTTGTTGCCGAGCCCCTCCCCTTCCGAGGCGCCTTTGACCAGCCCGGCGATGTCGTGGAAGGAGATCGTCGCGGGGACCAGCTTGTTGCTGCGGACCGTCGTCGCGATCCGCTCCAGGCGGTCGTCGGGGACCTGGGCGACGGCGACGTTGGGCTCGATCGTCGTGAACGGGTAGTCGCCGGTCTGGGCGCCGCCCTTGGTCAGCGCGTTGAAGAGGGTCGACTTACCCGCGTTTGGCAGCCCCACGATCCCGACCTTCATCGCCGGCCCCTCATATGGAGAGCGGGACGATCAGGCCGAGGGCGACGCCGAGGACGGCGCCGGCCAGCACGTCGGACGGGTAGTGCATCCCCAGGTAGGGGCGCCCGAGCGAGAGCGCGGCGGCGAGGATGAGGGCGAGCGCGGCCTCGGGGGCGACGCGGGTCATCGCGGTGGCGACGGCGAAGGATGAGGTGGCGTGGGCCGAGGGAAAGCTGAGCGAGCTGGGGGCCCCGCCGAGCGGCGGCAACCCCTCCAGCGCCGGCCGCGGCCGCTTGGCGATCAGCTTGACGGCGTAGTTGAGCCCGATCGCGACCGGCCCCAGCGCCGCGCAGATCAGCCACGCTTCGCGATTTGAGGAGTCGACTACGGCGAGCGCCAGCGCCAGCCCAAACCAGATCGCCCCGTTGTTGCCGGCCTTTCCCAGCGCCTTCGCGGCAGCCTCCAATCCGGGCGTATGCCCCTTGGTCCGCATCGCGCGCAGCAGTCTGACGTCGGCGTTCTCCACGGCGGCGCAGGATAAGGGAGCGGCGCTCAGTCAATATCCAGCCATGCCGTTCGTCCCCGACTACGAGCACATCCGCGGCCACCATTGCGGCTCGACCGCGCTGCGCAACCTGCTCGCCTTCCACGGCGTCGAGATCAGCGAGGAGATGGCTTTCGGCCTCGGCGCCGGCGCCGGCTTCTACTACCTGGCGCTCGATGACACCTCGCCCAGCCGCTGGTTCAACGGCCGCACGGCGCGGTTGGAGGAGAGCTTCCGCGACCTGACCGGATCGGCGCTACGGATGCGGACCTTCGCCGCCGGCGACGACGGCGCCTGGGACGCCGCCCGCTCCGAGATCGATGCGGGCAACCCGGTCCTGATCCTCACCGACCTCTTCTACCTCGACCACTACGGCAACTCGGCCCACTTCCCCGGTCACGCCGTCGTCCTCGCCGGCTATGACGACGAGCAGGCCCATCTCTCCGACACCGGCTTCGAGCAGCTGCAGACCACCGGCCTCGAGAACCTCGACAAAGCGCGCCACAGCGGCCACCCCGCCTACCCGCTCGAAGGCCACATGTTCACCGTCGCCGAGGCGATCGACCCCGAGCAGCTCAAAGCCGCGATTCCCGCCGCGATCGATCACGCGGCCAGGGAAATGCTCGAGCCTGCCTTCGGGGAGTTCGGCGGGCTGCCGGCCGTCCGGCGCCTGGCGGCCGAGGCCGGCTCCTGGCCCGGGGCAATCGACGACTGGCAGTGGTGCGCCCGCTTCGCCTACCAGGTGATCGAGCGGCGGGGGACGGGCGGCGGGGCCTTCCGGCTGATGTATTCGCGCTTCTTGGCAGAGGCGGGACGGGCCGAGGCGGAGCTGGCCGCCACGGCGGCGGCAGGTTGGACCGAGCTCGCGGGCGCCTTCCACGCCGCCAGCGAGCACGACGAGCCGGAGCCGGATCTCTGGCGTGAGATCGATCTTGGCGCCCAGCAAGTCCTCGAGGCGGAGGAACGTCTCTGGTCCTCTTTGGCCAAATCGGGTAGGAACGGGTAATGCCTTCGCCGCTTTCCCTCGCCAAACGGGTCCCTTGGATGAAAGTCTGGACCGCGGCCGTCTGGCTCGCGGCAAAGGGACGCGCCCGTGTCAAAGACAACCTGACCGAGGCCGAGCGACGCGAGCTGCGAAAAATCCTCACCCGCTCGAAGGGTCTCCCGTCCAACGTCTCCAAGCGGGACAAAACCCGCCTCAAGAACATCGTCAAGAAAGCCGCAACAGGGCGCTAGTGGCCGAGGGCGACACGATCCTGCGCGCGGCGCGGAGGATCGACCGGGCACTGTGTGGCGAGCGGGTCGAGGCCGCCGCGCCGGGCCCACGCGGGCGCCTCGCCGGCCTCGAGCGCCTCGACGGCCACACGCTCGAAGGCGTCGAGGCGAGGGGAAAGCACCTCCTCTTCGACTTCGGCGGGCTTGCCCTGCACAGCCACCTCGGGATGAACGGATCGTGGCGCGTCTATCGCCGCGGCGAAAACTGGGGCAAGCCAAGCGCCGCGGCGTGGGCGGTTCTTCGCGGAGGGGGCTGGGAGGCGGTGCAGTTCGGCGGGCCGACGCTCGAGGTGATGCCAATGACGCGGCTGCGCCGCAAGCTCGCC
>DATCBF010000302.1:0-4862 GCA_036512025.1 Solirubrobacterales bacterium | reverse complement strand
CGTCGTCAAGGGCTTCAAAAGCGCCTTGGGGAAGATGGGCTACGTCTCCGGTGGCGGCTCCTGCTTCAACGGCCGCCTCGGCCGCGAGGTGCTCGCCTACCGCAAGGTCAACGGGATGTCGCGGACCGAACGTGCCGGCGCGGCGCTGGTCAAGAGCGCCTTCGGCGGCCACGGCGGCTACCGCGTCCGCTACCCCAAGGCCGGCGAGCACGCCGAGGTGTCGCTCGCCAAGCAGGTGCTCGTCCTCACCAAGGGGGACAAGCCCTTCGCCATCTACCCCGTCTCCACCGGCAAGCCCTCGACCCCGACGATCACCGGCCACTACGCCTTCTACAGGCGGGAACCGGGCTACAACTCCGAGGGCATGTACTACTCCTTCTACTGGCACAACGGCTACGCCGTGCACGGCTACGCGGAAGTCCCCAACTACGCCGCCAGCCACGGCTGCGTCCGCACCTTCATCGCCGACCAGCCCCGCATCTACGAACAGATCAACTACGGCGAGAGCATCTTTGTGTTCTAGCGCCGCGCCGGCGGGCTCGGCGGGTGTAGCTTCCAGGGCCTATGACCGAGCGAGCGCTTCAGGCAGTTCTAGCCGTCGTCTCCGTCTATCACGTGGTCCTCGGCCTGATGGCGCTGGTCGCGCCTGACACCTTCTTCGACCAGATCGGTCATTACGGCATCGAGAACAGCCACTACGTTGGCGACGTCGGCGCCTTCATGCTCGCCTTCGGCGTCGCCGCCGGGATCGCCATCGTCAAGCCGTCCTGGCGAGCTCCGATCTTCTGGCTCGGGGCGCTCTGGTACGGGTTTCATGCCCTCAACCACGCCTTCGACACCGGCGAAGCCAAGAGCGAGGCGCGCGGCTGGAGCGACACGCTCCTGCTTGCCTTCGGCGCGGTGGGCGCAGCCTGGCTGGCGCGGGTGGCGGAACGGTTGAATCGCGAGTCGACCGGAGGGAGCGCAGGGGGATGAAAGTTTTTGTCGCCGGGGCGAGTGGGGTGATCGGCAGGCCACTGGTGCGGCAGTTGGTCGCCGCTGGTCATCAGGTCGCGGGAACGACGCGGCGCGAGGAGCGCGCTGCCGAGATCCGCGACGCCGGGGCTACCGCGGTCGTCTGCGATGTCTTCGACCGGCCCGCCCTCGAGGCCGCGGTGAGCGCGGCGCATCCCGAGGTCGTCATCAACCAGCTGACCAGCCTGCCTCAGGAATACAACCCCCGTAAGTCGTCGTTTTACGAGGCGACCGACCGCGTTCGCCGCGAGGGCGGGCACAACCTGGTCGAAGCCGCCCGCGCAGCCGGCGCGCGTCGGCTCATAACCCAGAGCATCGCCTTCCTCTACGCGCCGGAAGGTGACTGGGTCAAGGGCGAGGACGCCCCTCCGTTCACCAACGCCCCCGGCCATTTCCGCTCGGCCGTGGAGATCCTGATCGAGCACGAGCAGGAGGTCGCCGCCGCCGCGGACTTCGACGGCCTGGTGCTGCGCTACGGGCAGTTCTACGGCCCCGACACCTACTACGCCCGCGACGGGCACCTCGGCCGCGAAGCCAGGCGCCGCCGCTTTCCTGTCGTTGGCGCCGGGACCGGCACCTTCTCATTCCTACATACAGAGGACGCCGCCGCCGCCACCGTGGCGGCGCTCGACCAGGGAGCAGCTGGGATCTACAACATCGTCGACGACGAGCCGGCGCCGTTGCACGAGTGGCTGCCGGTCTACGCCGAGGCGCTGGGGGCGAAGCCACCCCGCCACGTCCCGCTCTGGCTGGCGAAGCTGGTGGCGGGAAGCGCGGTCGCGGCGCAGGCGGTCGAGCTCCGCGGCGCCTCGAACGCCAAGGCCAAGCGCGAGTTGGGCTGGCAGCCGGCCCACCCGAGCTGGCGCCAGGGCTTCGCCGAGTCGCTCGCCGCGTAGCCGGCGACTACTCGGGTAGGCGAACGCTCTCGAACTTGAGCACAGTGGCGAGGAGATCGAAATGGCGGTCGGCATGGAGGACGCCAAAGCCACGCTCCGCCGCGGCCGCGGCGATCAGGTAATCGGCAACAGGGATCCGGCGGCTGCCCTTCAGTTCGCCTGCCGCCGCAATGGCAGCGCGGCATACGGAAGCTGTGACTGGAGCCTGGGGCAGATCTGAGAAAGCGGCGTCTGCGCCGGCAAATTCGGTTTCGTTGCGGGCAACCGTGAGGATCTCCAAGGCGGCTACCGGGCACGAGGCGAAAAGGTCGGCATCGTTCGTTGCTTCCCAGCGCTCTCGAACCTGAACTCGGCGCTGGCGATTCCAAGCTGAGGCATCGATGACCATCGGAACACCCGGACCGAACGGCGTCGGGCTCATCTTGGCGGCTGCTTGCAGGGCATCTCGTCACGTTCTCTAAGCACTTCTTCGAGACCATCGAAGTCGTAGTCGATCTCGCCGCGTGCGACCTTGCGAAAAAAAGCCTTCGCTTCCTCGCGACGTTGGCGCTCCTTCACCGCGACCTTGGCGCCACGAAGCGCCAGGTCGCGGATCAGGCGGGACCGGCTCTTGGGATGGGCGTCAACGCTTGCCATCGCCTCTTCCAGCTCTGGGTCGACGGTTACCTGCACACGGGGGGTCTTTGGAGCCATTTGGCGAGAGTACCACCGAGGCGGTACATCAATTCGACGCAGCGGAGTCGGTTTTCTTACCGGTCTAAGCCTGGTCCGTCGAGGACTATCCCCCTCGCCATAGGATGGCGCCGTGACCGACCTCGCCGCCGCCAAGGAGACTTTGCTTGCCGAGCTGCGCGAGCACTCGCTGATCCTCGGTGAGGTGACTCTTTCCAGCGGGGCCACGGCCCAGTACTACGTCGACGCCCGGCGGACGCTGATGCGGCCCGCCGGCTTCCTCTCCGCCGGAGAGCTGATCGCCGCCGCCGCGACCGACGCGGAGGCGGTGGCGGTGGGCGGCCCGGTGATGGCCGCGATCCCACTTGCCTGCGCGGCGATCGCGGTTTCCGGGGGGAATGGCCTGGTCGGCTTCTTCGTTCGCAAGGAGCGCAAGGACCATGGCCTCCAGCGCTGGGTCGAGGGCCCGGTCGAGGCCGGCGCCCGCTGTCTTGTCGTCGAGGACACGGTCACCACCGGCGGCTCGACCGCTGGCGCGATCGGGCGTATTCGCGAGGAGGGCCTGGAGATTGCCGCTGTTCTCAGCGTCGTCGACCGCCTGGCCGGGGGCGGCGAGGCGATCGAAGCTGCGGCCGAAGCCCCTTACCGGGCCCTGGTCACGATCGACGAGATCTATCCCGACCGCCCTGACCGAGGCTGACCCCCGGGAGAGATGGAGCCAGACGCCGTCGAGATCCGCGTCGTCGCCTGCCTTGTCGAGAAGCAGCGCACCACGCCCGACGCCTATCCGCTCTCTCTCAACTCGCTGCGCCTCGCCTGCAACCAGTCGACCAACCGCGACCCGGTTGTCGACTACGACGAGACCGCGGTGGTCGAGGCCCTGCGACGGCTGGCCCTGCGTGGCTGGACGAGGCTGGCCAGTGGCGCCGGCAGCCGCGCCCGCAAGTACCGCCATCTGCTTAACGAGGCGCTCGATCTCGATCCCGGGGAGCTGGCCCTGGTGGCGGTGCTGATGCTGCGCGGCGCCCAGACACCGGGGGAGCTGAAGCAGCGCAGCGACCGGCTCCACGCGTTCTCCGACCTGGCCGCGGTGCACGAGACGCTCGATCGCCTGATCGGTCGGGAATACGTCGTCCGCCACGAGCGCCGTCCCGGTCAGAAGGAGGAGCGCTACGAACAGGTGCTGGGCGGCGAGGCCGCACCAGTCGAGACCGGCGATGACGAGGTCCCACTCGAGAGCCCCGCGGCTCCTGTTCCCGCCTCGCCGAGCCCGGCGCCCTTCCATGCCGAGGACGACCGGCTCGCCCAGATCGAGCGCGACCTCGCCGGGCTACGCGCCGAAGTCAAGGCACTGCGCGAAGCGCTCGGCGAGTAGCCGGGCTCAGCGCTTGCCGTTGCCGCCCTCCGTCGCCAGCGCATACGCCTCGTCGGCTCCCAGGAAGGGCGTCAGTGTCATATAGACAGCCACCGGCACCATCTCCGGCAGCCGCTCCGGGCCCCTCTGCTTCACGTAGTCGTAGAAGAGCGCGTAGAGAGCGCCGCCGATCGCCTCGGCGGTAATCGGCGGAGTGTCCGTTTTCAGCTCGTAGCCCGGCGCCAGCAGTCCCTCCATCCCTTCGGTCACCACCTCGCGCTGCTCGAGCGCCCGTTTTCCCGCCGCGTACATCTCGACGGCGCCGAGGCGGGCGTACTCGGGCTCCTGAACGCCGAAGCCGAACATCGCCTCCTGCGTCGCCTGAACCGCGTGCTGCCAGTCGGTCGCCCGGCGAAAGGCCGGCAGCGCCGCGGCCAGCATCTGCGAGGAGCCGCTGTCGAGGGCCGCCACCATCGCGTCCTCCTTGTTGGCGAAGTGCTCGTAGAAGGTCCGCTGTGAGGTCTTGGCGCGATCGACGATGTCCGCCACCGTAGTCTCGGGATAACCCTTCTCGGAGACGACGGCGGCCAGCGCCCTCAGGACCCGCTCCGGTGGGTTCGACGCGGCCTGCCGCTCCTCGAAGGTCTGGGCCTGCCGCGAGCGCCGCCGCGCCGGCTTCAGCTGGCCCGGAGGGGGTGGATAGGAAAACATCCAGTCCCACAGCTGTGGAGTCAGTTCCAGCAGCTCCTCCTCCTGCCCTCGGTAGAGGCGCTTGTGGATCACCTTCTGGATCCCGCCGATGATCGCCCGCACGATCTCCGAAGGCGTTTCCTCGTGGCCCGGGACCGCTTCCAGCAGCTGTGTGACCAGAATCTCGAAGGCGTCCAGTGTGCGGTCGGCAAGCTCGACGCCCTTGATTCCGGCCG
>DATCBF010000301.1:0-2469 GCA_036512025.1 Solirubrobacterales bacterium | reverse complement strand
GATGCGCTTCAGCTCCGCCAGGTCGCCCTGGGCCATCGCGAAACGGCGATGGGGGCCAATCTCGACATTGAAGGGGGTCGCGGGCGCCGCCATTCCGGCGCCGATCATCTTGCCGGTGGCGCCGATCCCGCGGATGACCTGGCGCGGGCCGCGGAAGACAGCACGAACGCCACGAACGATCTCGCGCGGGCTGGTGGCGCGCTCGCGCAGGGCATCGCCGAGCAGCTTCAGGTCGGTCGGCTCCGGGCGCGGCAGCCATCTCGGGGCGGCCACCGGGCCCAGCTCGGGCTCGGGGTCGAGGTCGTAGAGGACGGTGGTGATGTCGACACCGGAGACGCCGTCGACCAGCGCGTGGTGGCTCTTGCCGATCACGGCGAAGCGGTCGTCGCTCAGCCCCTCGACCAGCCACAGCTCCCAGAGCGGCTTGCTGCGGTCGAGCTGCTGAGAAAAGATCCGCGCCGCCAGGTTGCGCAGCTGCTCGTCGGAGCCCGGCGCCGGCAGCGCGCTCTGGCGCACGTGGTAATCGAGGTTCAGGTGCGGGTCGTCGACCCAGACCGGACGGCCCTGGTCGAAGGGGACGAAGCGCAGCTTCTGACGGAAGCGTGGAACCAGGTGCAACCGCGAGGCGATGTGGTCGCGGAACTCGGCGTGACCGGGAGCCGGGCCCTCGAAGATCGTCGTCGAGGCGACGTGCATATGCGCCCCCGCTCGCTCCATGTGCAGAAAGGAGGAGTCGAGTCCACTGAGCCGGTCGTCACTCACGTGTCAATCTTTGCACAGACCTGACCAGGCACAAGCTAGGCCAAAATTTGGCTTGTTCAAGCGGTTTGCATCGAGGCTTGCCGAATTATCCAGTGTGATGCCCGTCACCTGGGGAGTCTCCGGCGGCCCCTAGCTTGCCTCGTTCAGACAGAGCGAACCTATCTGCCGAGTTCGATCGCGAGCGCGATTGGAACGGGGGACCCAATGCCACGACGACGAGTCATGGCCGGGGCGAATCGGGCGGTGAGCCGCCCGTAGCGCGCGCAAGGCACCGAGCCTGCGCCCGCGAGCCCGTCAGCTAACCCCGTAGGCAGCGAGAAAGCGAGCGATTCAATGCGATTCATCCTGCCCACGGTGGCAGCCGCTGCGCTGCTGGTCGGCGCGGTTCCAGCCACAGCCAAGCAGCATCGACATCATCGTCCCGAACGGATCCACTCCCACCTCTCCCTGCACCTTGGCCGCCACAGCGTGCTGAGCGGCGCGAGCGTCGTCGTCCGAGGCAGGCTCCGGCCCGCCGGCTCCCGTCGTGTCAAGGTCGCCTTCAGCGGCTCCGGCGGCAAGGCGATCGGCGTCAGGACCAAGCGCAGTGGCGCCTTCACCCTGCGCTGGAGCCCGGATCGGATCGGCAGTTACAGGGTTCGCGCTTTCGGCATCCACAGCCGCCGGGCGACGGCAGCGACAAGCGCCGCCCGTCGCCTCACCGCCTTCCACCAGGCCGAGGCCTCCTATTACGGGCCCGGCCTTTATGGCGGTGCCCTGGCCTGCGGCGGCTCCCTCGAGCCGGGAACAATCGGCGTCGCCAACAAGACGCTGCCGTGCGGCGCCAAGGTGAAGCTGCGCTACCGCGGCAAGACGATCACAGTGCCGGTCGTCGACCGTGGCCCCTACGTCGGCGGGCGCGACTTCGACCTGACAACGGCGACCAAGGAGAAGCTCGGCTTTCCCGACGTGGGCACGCTGCTCTCCAGCAAGTAGGACGGCTCAGCCGGTGAGGCCGAGCTGGAGCTGGCCGTCGGGCGAATCCTGCTCGGCGGCCGGCTCCTTCTCGAAACCGGCCAGCCGCACCCCGAGCAGGCGCACCGGGCGCGGCGGCGCGTAGGCGCGCAGCAGGTCGAGGACGACCGGGACCACGACAGCCGGGTCGTTGGTCGGCTGCTCGACGGTGTGGGAGCGGGAAGCGTTGGTCCAGTCGTCGAGGCGGACCTTGATCCCGATCGTGCGGCCCTCCAGATCGCGCTTGCGTAGGCGCCGGCAGAGCTCCTCGGCGAGGCCCTTGAGTGAGCCTTCGATCTGGGTCGGATCGGCAACGTCGACGTCGAAGGTCGTCTCCGCCGACTGCGACTTGGTCTCGCGGATGACCGAGATCGGCGTCTCGTCTTCGAAACACGAGCGGGTGAGGAGCCAGCGGCCCATGCGCGGCCCAAAGGCGCCCTCCATCACGGTGGGCTCCTGCGCCCGCAGCTCCGCCAGCGTCTGGATGCCCATGCCCTGCAGCTTGATCACGGTCTTCGGCCCGATCCCGGGGACGAGGCCGGGGGAGTCTCCGGCAAAGCGCTCCAGCGCCTCGGCCCGGGACAGCACCACCTGGCCACCGGGCTTGCCCAGCTCGCTGGTGATCTTGGCCAGTAGCCGGTTCTCGGAGATCCCGACCGAGCAGCCAAGCCCGACCTCCCGGATCTCAGCCGCAATCCGCCGCATCGTCGACTT
>DATCBF010000300.1:0-8501 GCA_036512025.1 Solirubrobacterales bacterium | reverse complement strand
AAGTTCGATATTGAAATTTCTCTGCGGTTAGCGCGTCAAGAGTCGGCTCAGTGGCCTCAGTCGCTCCTGCCTGCTCAGCGAACACGAGTCGTGCCTTGATCTCTGCCGCAGCCCCGGGCACGAGAATTCGAGCTGGCATAGGGACCAGCAACATCGTCCATGCATCCTTGCCGCTAAGCCTGATCGTGTCTCGCTGGTAGGCGCCATAGTTGTCATCGCTCTGGACAAAGAAAAGCTCTCCGTTCTCGTATCCGTAGCCGATCAAAGCGGTCAAGTGCCCCGGCGTCATAAGAGCGATGGGCAAGCCTGAATTCAGGTAACGACAGAGGGTTGCCTCAAGATCCAGCGTGTTGTTCGGCTGATATGGAATCGTTGGCAGTCCTAGCCTGGAGAAGGCATCTGCCACCTCGTGCAGATAGAGACCGGCCGACCGTGAGGTCTTGTCGGTAGCAACTGGAGTTCCTGCTGCTTGAACAATGCCGGCGAGCGAATGCTTGGGTCCTCCATGCTGGAGATGGTGATAGCGAGAGATAGCCCAAATCGCCGCATGGGCGCATCTTCCATAGACACCATCCTGGCTGACGAAAGGCCAAGCATCGACTTCAAAGCGAAGCCCGTATGGGCGCACCACATGAGGCGCCTTGCAAGTGACGTAGGGCTCTAACGACGCTGGGGGCCTTACGGCAGTTCGGCCGACCGGCTTGTAGGTCGGCCGAACGACACAGAAGCCGAGAAATTCGCCCTCTTTGAAGAAGAGGAGACGCTCACACTTATCGGGCGGCGGATTGAATCCGCGCGCGTACAAATGCGAGTACTCGGCGCGGTAATCGAAATCGACGTAAGGCGACTCGACGTAGACGCGATCAGCCTCATACTCGTCCAGATAATCGAGAAGCGTCGCGAATTGCAGGGAAGGTCGGTCTGGCGTGTAGCGACCTACCAAGTCGTTTCGGTCTGCTGGGAGCAGATACTCCTGCGGAGCGCTTGCCTGCGCCCAATCGCTGGCAATCAAGGGCTACCCTGCGTAGAGGTTGGGCAGCTTGGAGGCCGCCTCGGCCTGGGCGTCCTCGACCGCCTTCAACTCGGACTCCAGCCGGTTTCGATCCACGGTCTCAAGAGGTCGGTAGTACTTCTCGACCGGGGAAGGCTCACCCAACTCCGTACTGAGGATTTGGCCAAGAGGATTCCCGCCGCTCACCTGCTGATTCTGATCGTCCATTTTAGGATCCATTCCGTCAGACTATTTCAAAATCCATAAGCGTGCTCTCTTATGAGAGCCACCGCATCGGACGGATCATCGAGAAGCGCGGATTCAGTCGATGCGATTTCGTTGCTGGCGACGAAAGTGGAGGTAGTCAGCCAGCTCTTCCAGCTCATTGGCGCTCAGATCCTCGGCCTGAAGGGCTTGAGCAAGAACTCTTACGGAGCCATCTTCCCCAGAGGATCCCGGGTCCGGTACTGCATAGCCAGCCAGGCCCATAATTTCGTCAAAGGGGATTCCCAAGGCGTCTCCTAAAGCGCGGAGCTTGTGCGGCGAAGGCGACCTCACTTCGTCTCGCTCCAGTTTCTGCACATAGGCAGTTGAGACTCCGGCATCTCTACCGGTACGGGCCAAAGACCATCCGCGCTGCTCGCGGACTCTCTTCAAATGTCTTCCAAGCTGATTGATCAGTGATCTCCTTTCTCTACCGGAGTGTTCATCGTACACGATAGTTGACGGCAAATCTACTTGCTGCTACGCTGGCCTACGTACACCAAAATAGACGACTGCCACGAAAGTGGACGGTCGGTGACGGAAGGCGCTGAAATGAATCAGAGTGCGTCCCAGAAGGGCGGACACGGGAAGGAGCTGAAGGTCACGGTCTTCGCTCCTCGCTCTCCCGAGGGCAAGAAGTTCAAGTGGAACGAGCACATGACCGTCGGCGCAGCAGCCGACGAGGCTGCCAAGGAGTTCGGCTATGCACAGGGCACGCCAACCCTAGCCAAGCATGGCTCGGCGCTGGACCGAGATAAGGAGCTGACCACGGCCGGGGTACGCGATGGTGACAAGCTCGAGTTGGTGGATATCGGGGGCGGGGTCTGATGTCTCTTCTCCCGCTGCTCGCCGTCCACTCCCGCCTCCAGGAGGATCTTCCTGGAGCGCGGGCGTGGGCCGAGCGCCACGAACACGACTTCGACTGGGATGAGGAGGCACTGCGACTCCGCCTCTCACTCAAGGGTCCGGACGCCGAGGCCTACCTGCTTGAGGGAACTTTTGAGGACTTCCCAACCCTGCCACCTAGCTGGCGATTCCTCGATCCACGCACCGCGGAGAGAATTGGGCCCCCGGCCTACCCGACCTCGGCAGAACCCTCGCCGCGGGGGACCGCGCTGATCATCAACGGGGGCACAGAAGGGGTCGTAATCTGCGCCCACTTCAATCGCTTGGCGTTTACGGAGGAAGGTGGCATCCACGGCGACTGGGGACCTCTGGCGAACTGGCAAAACCAGGCAGGTGACTACACGTATGCGAACACTGTTGCGGACATGCTCGCGCGCATCGCTCTCGAGGTCTCAGACAGCACGGGCAGGAAGGCGGCACTGCCATGAGTCGGCGATCAAAGACCAAGCGACCCTCCCGGGAATCTGGAGGGCGGCCTTTCCGGACGCTGACGAGCACGTCACTCCGGGGAGAGTTCCTTTTTTCTTCTTCTGCGATCAGTGCGGCAGAGCGACTCCTTCCTACTTACCGCGGCCCAGACGGGGGCCATGAGGGGATCGTGTTCCTGCTCGGGCGTGAGCTACCAAACGTGACGCTCCTAACCAGCGCGCTTGCACCGAGAGCGGACCACTCACCTGGCCGCGTGGTCTGCGACGCAGAGGCGATTTCTGCGGCACAGAGTGCTGCTCGCAAACACGGCCTCGGACTGCTCGCCCAAGTTCATAGCCACCCGGGCGATTGGACTGAACATTCAGAAGGCGACGATGATCTGGTCTTGATGCCATTTGAGGGAATGCTTTCGTTGGTCGTTCCCCGCTACGCGCGCTTTGGCATGAGACCGTTGTCAAATCTCGGGGTCCACCAGTACCAGGGAAGCCGTTGGGTTGCCATTCATCCTGAGAGCGCGCGCAGTGGCTTCAAAGTGGCTCCATCAGAGATCGACCTGCGATGAACGAGGCAGGTTTTCAAGCGCAATTCGAGAGTGCGACCCTCGCGTATCAGCCGGCGTTTCGTGCCGATGATCGGCCAGTTGTTGTCTCAATTGCAGACGACGCCGAAAGTCCCGCTGGAGACGCCCTTCTTTGCGGCCTAGTCAACCAACTTGCGCGAACTCACCGCCACCTTGTGTTAGTTGGTGACCTTGACCGACCCCTTCTGTGCCGCGACCCATTCGGCAAAAAGAGGCTGCTGGAAGCGACCGCCGGTAACGCGAAGGCGATCAACCCTTTACTCGCGGTCGATATGGTCGAGCGAGCTCCCAAAGCCGATGCAATTGCCCATCTGTCCATCGGCGGCCGGACGGAGAACTCGCTCGGTTGTGCAGGCTGGCGGGCATCGGCCGGTAAAGAGGCTAAGACCGGGGAGAGTGCAGACGATGTTTGGGGAGCGATGCTGGCAAGCACGCTAGGTGCCTGGTTCGCGTTTATGCGTCTGCTCGGCAAAAACCCACAACTAAACGGCACTTACTCACTCTGGAACTACGGCAAGGCCGGTGCGCCCGACGGCCCACGCCTAGATTGCATGCCGGACCTCGGAAACGTGTTGCAAGTTGGCGCTGGCGGCGTTGGAGCGGCCCTCGACTATTGGCTGGCAATGGTCCGGCCAACGGGTCACTGGGTGATCGTTGATGGCGACTCGGTCGAGGTTGGGAACCTGAATCGCCAACTGATCTTCAACGCTGCCGATGCCGGCTATCCGGACGGAGACGCAGCGAATAAGGCAGAGGTAGCGGCGAAGCGACTAGGCGAGTCTGCCACCGCCAGCGCGTGCTGGTATGGCGACAATCAGGGCATTGTTGACGCCAGCTACGACGTGGTACTCGCCCTTGCGAACGAACGTGGGGCGCGAGAGGCGCTACAGGACCGTGGCGGTGGGGTTCTGTTGCATGCAACTACCAGCGCGAACCATCAAGCACAGCTACACCGCCATCTTCTCGGAATCGACGACTGCATCCGTTGTCGGCTTCCTGGTGCAGTAGCTCAAACCGCATGCGGAACCGCTTCTGTCACTGAGACGACCAGCGACGCTGCCCTCCCCTACCTCTCGGGACTCGCTGGCCTTTTGCTGATGCCAGCGCTCGCCCGCCTATCGTCGGGGCAGCTGGCAGATGACAACTCGAACTTGGCCCTCGTCGATCTCGGCGGAGACCTAGTCGTCCAGCAGTCACTTCGATTGGAGTGCCGCGAATCGTGTGTGCATAGGCGCGGCTAATCGAGAGGACTAGATATCTCGACAGCGATACGACCCCTATCGAATGACTCGGCACACTGCCCCGAAGCTTTCGCCCACCGCATGGGTGTAGCGAGCCAACATCGTCTCGACCCGATGCCCAACGATCTCGGCTAGATCCGCATCATTGATGCCCGCGGCGCGCAAGTGAGTGACGTAGCTATGACGGCACTCGTGGGGACGGATGTCGAGACCGGAAGCTTCCCGGGTCGGCTTCCAGAGGTCGCGATAGAAGGTGCGCTCGCGCCAGAGGCGGCCGGTGGGGGTCGGGAACAGGAGCTCGCAGTCGGGATTGATCTGAATCTGGGCTTCGAGCATCCAGGCCAGGGTCGCCGGCACCGGGACGACCCGGCCGGCGTCGGGCTCGCCGTGGTCGGTCTTCGTCCCGTCGAGGATCACACCCTCGTGGGCGGTGCGGCGTACTTGGAGCGTCACGCCGTCGAAGTCGTCTCGTCGTAGCGGCAGCACCTCCCCCAACCTCAAGCCGGTATCGGTGAAGACGCGGACCATTGCCTCGTAGTGGCCGGCTGCCTTCGCGAAGCGGTGCATCTCTTCGAAGCTGAAGACGCGGATCGGGCGGGGTTTCTTCTTTGCCCTTGGGTCATTGGCGCGGATGCGGATGCCCTTGAAGGGGTTGAGGTCACAGACTTCGTCGGTGATCGCGTCCTCGGCCATCGCCGAGAGTGAGCGAAGGATGCCGACCGCGCCGGTGGTGGCCCGGCCTTCGACCTTGAGCATGTAATCGACCAGGGCGAGGGTGTGGCGGCGGCGCAGCTCGTGCATCGGCCAATCGCGAAGGGGGATGCCCTCGACCTCCACGTCGGCGACGCGGCTGATCCGGTGGTTGTACGTGTCGTTGGTGCGCTCCGCCCTGGGGTGACGTTCGGTCCAGTTCGCGAAGTAGTCGCCGAGGGTGTCGGGCCGATCCGAGATGCCGTAGGCCTCGTCGATCGCGCGTTGAGCGTCAGCCTTCTTCGTGAACGTGCCCTTGCCGCGATTCCAAGTGGGCTTGGCGATGTGGTGCTTGCCGTCGCGGCCGGTGTAGCGCGCAACCCAGACCACTTGCCCGGAGGGGTTGTGGCGCTTGATCGGAGACTCGCGCCTCATGCCGCCTCGTCTCGATGGCGGGCTAGGAAGTCGTCGACATCGGCGGGATCAATCCGGCGGGAGGCGCCGAGCTTGTAGCTGGGCAACTCACCGCGCCTGATCCAGTTACGGATCGTGCGGTCGGAGACCGCGAGGAAGCTGGCGAGAGTGCGCTCGGTGAAGAAAGCGACGGGAGCGGGTTTCCTCTCCATGCCACCTATGTCCAAAGACGGCGGTGTTTGCATCGGTCGACTCGGCCAAGCACTCCCACCGCCACCGATGAGACCGAAGGTCAGACCCCTGCCACCCCTCCCTACAGGCGGCCGTCGCACGGCGAAGCCGTGCCACAATCGGCCGCCCGGAGGGGCGGCGAGCGCCCCCTTTGCTCCACCCCGCCCCTCGCAGACTTCGCCGATCATGATGCTGCGGCTCAGGCACGAATCCGGAGGGTTCGTAGTGTGTCGGGGGTTGAGGTTGGGTGCTGGATAGGGACCTTGGATGGCTGCCTGAAGGCCTGATGGACGGGCTTTGTCTTGGCAGCTGCTTCTTGGCTGCCTCATCGTTCGCTACTGGATCGTGGTGGCTCATTTTCTTCTGGATTTGGAATCTTGAATTTGCCTATTTGCATCTCTGGCGATTGCCATTCGATTCCCGCGACCAACTCATCCAGCGAGGTTTCCAGCGCCGCCGCGAACTTCATCGCCGAGTCGAGGCCCGGCAGGGACAGGCCGCGCTCGATCTGGCTGATCGCCGTGCGGTGCGTCGAGGTCCGGAAGGCGAGCTCGTCCTGGCTCACGTCCGCTGCACTGCGAGCCTTGGCGAGGTTGATCCCGAAGCATTGAGCAAACTGCTCGCGTTGCACGCTTGCGTGGCGCCCCATCGCTACACCCCCTCCCCGAGGATCTCGTTGAAGCGGAGTGCCGCCCGCGTCGGCAATACGAGCCCGTCGCTGCGGAACAGCAGGCCGACCCCGACCAGGTCGAGGACAGCCCGTTCGATTCGGTCTCCTTCGGCAAAGTCAGTCGAGCCAGCCGTTATCTCTCGCACCAGCTCCAAGAGGCGCAGCTGCGTCGGATAAATCGTCAGGACGTGGATCAGAACGACGCCCTGGTCGTGGAGATCCTGGGCGGCGGTCGAGGCGCGGTCATCATCGCTCGCGCCACTAGGCTTGTCGTGCATGGGAGGTCACTCTCCTGTGCCATGCCCCCGGCTGTTCACCAGCGCGGGGGCGCTTTTTATGGATTTGGAAAGCGTAACAGCACTAGTGAAGCTTTACTAGCTTGACCTCGCCTGGCGAGCTTCGCTCGTCTTTGACAGCTTGAAGACCATGGGAGGCCCAGACCAACCGCAGCCCGCCCTCGGAGAGGCCGTCCGCCAACTCCGCGAGAAGCGTGGCCTCACCCAAGAACGCCTGGCCCAGGATGCCGGCGTCACCACCGGCACGGTCTCGCTCTTGGAGCGCGGCCAGTCTAACCCCGCCTGGGGGACCGTGAATGCGCTCGCCGACGCCCTCGGTGTCTCCCTCGCAGAGCTGGCAAAGATCGCTGCTCGCCACGAGGCGAAATGAGACCGAAATGAGACACGGATACGCCGGAACGCCTCGGAATCGCCCGGAAGGCCACGGAACGCGATTCAGAGACGAAGCCGAGGATCTGGCTCCACACCGGGCAAAACCCGGCACCTCAAGGAACAGCAGCGAATGCGCCCGACGGGAGTCGAACCCGCGACCTTCGGCTTGAAAGGCCGAAGGTCGGCCTCATGGACCACCGATGTGACTAAATGCGACACAAATTGCTCGTTGCAGGTTACTCGCGCGCATCTTGATGCAATAATGCGGTTATGTCGAAGACCCGAACGACCGTCACCCTCAACGACGACGTTTTCCGCGCCATCAAGATCAAAGCTGCGCGCACCGGCAAGCGCGATTCGCAGGTGATCGAGGAATCGCTACGCCGCGACCTCGGCCTCGACGACATCGCCGAGATCTGGGCCAAGGTCACGCCCGCCACCGAAGAGGAGGGCGTTGTCCTCGCCACCGACGAGCTTCGCGCGATGCGCAGGGAGAGGCGTGGCGAAGGCGGTACTTGACCCAGGCGTCCTCGTCTCCGCGCTGATCACCCCCACGGGCACTCCGGCAAAGCTGCTGACCGCCACCCGCAGCGGAAGCTTCGAGCTGATCGTCTCTCCCCTCTTCCTCGAGGAGCTCAAGTTGGTGCTGCTGCGAGAGAAGTTCCGTCGCTACGTCGACCTCGGTGTCGTCGATCAGTATGTAGAGCTGCTGCGTCGAGACGCGGCGATGGCCACCGACCCCGCAGGGCCGCCGTCGATCCGCTGCGCGGATCCCGACGACGACTATCTCATCGCCCTGGCGCATAGCCGCAGTGCCGCGCTCGTCTCCGGTGACGGACACCTCCTTAAGCTTGCCGGAGAGATTCCAGTCTTCACCCCATCCGAGTTCCTCGCGACCCAGGGTCAGTAGCCGGACTGGCGCCGCGTCCTACTTTCGGTCTCGCAGAGCTTGAGGCCATCGCGCTGTGCCATCCATTGCGCGGTCCGGTTGGCCATGGCCGCTTTGAGGGAGAGGAATTTGGCAGCCGCAATGTTGCCTTCCTCCATTTCCTCAGCCGTCTTTTCGGTCAGCTCTAGCGTTTCCTCATCTTTTTCCAGCACAGCGTCAATCGCGTGGGACTTGTCGCTCGGGGACTCGAGTTCCCGCAATTCCCGAATCCCCCGTTCGGACCTAGGGAGGGCCTTTCGAAGAATGGCGGCGAATTCAGCGGTTTCCTTGGGAGCGGTGAGTCCCGATTCATTCAGCTGGTCCAGTTCTTTATTCAAGGGAGCGACATCTTCCCCCTCTGCCTTGCAGATTTCATTGGCCTGAGCGAGCCATTCAGCCTTACTCAGCCCCCCGCTTGCAGGCGTAGATCTAGTGGAATCGGAGGAACCTCCTCCGCAGCCGGTCAAAAGGCCAAGTCCCGCCAACACG
>DATCBF010000299.1:0-14990 GCA_036512025.1 Solirubrobacterales bacterium | reverse complement strand
ATTCAGGTCGCCTCGATGGACGATGTGCGGAGCTTCGGTTCGGTCTTTCATCGACTTTCCTTCAAGCGCGCAATCGAGGAAGGACTCCTTTGCCCCTTCCGCGTGGTGGTGATGCCGATCCTCGATACCGAGGTCGCCGAGTTGGTTCGCAGGCGGAAGCTGGTCACGCCCGACGATGGTGCCCACGTCACGGACGCCTACAACCTCGCGGCCCAGATCGCCTGTCTTCGCACGATGAGTCGCTTCGATTGCCGGCGTCTGGTCGCCTTCCATCCCAGCGTCAACGACTCGCGTCGCTTCACCGCCGACCTCGATCAGGCGATGCAGCTCCTCGACCCGGGCGAGATGCCCGCGGATCTGCAAGCTGCCCATGTCGACGGCTACATGAGCAAGGGCAAGCGCGAGCAAATTCTCGGCCGCTTCACGGATGACGGCCAGCCTCACCTGTTGTCGAATGTGCGGCTGCTCGCGGAGGGTGTCGACGTTCCCGGCATCGACGCGATCTGCCTGGTCGACACCAACCGCGGACCCGCCTCCGTCGTCCAGGCCGTCGGCCGGGCCGTTCGGCGGGCGCCGGGGAAGAGTTTCGGCACCGTCTTGCTGCCGCTGCTGGTGAGCGAGGGGCAGACGGCGGAGGACGCACTCCGCCACTCCGTTCACAAGCCTGTTCTGCAGGTGCTCGCCGCCCTCCGAAGCCTTGACGCGGAGATCACGAGTTCCATCGACGGCATCCGAACTGAGCTTGGCCCTCAGCAACCGCGCAGCGCACAGGAGTCGAGCCACTGGATCATCGACGGTCCTGAGTCCGTCGGCAAGGAGTTCGGAGACGCAGTCGAGGTCTGCCTCGTCGATGCGCTCGGGGGAGAGCAGCCCAAGCCGACCACGGTCATCGAGGATCACGCGCCGGACGAGGCCCTCCGCCCGCCCGGGGTGTCGGGCACGGTCAACTGGTCAAGCCCCGAGATCATCGACGTCGGTCTGGAATGGGCGGAGCATCACCGACTCTCTCGCGGTGGCCCCCTCGACCTCGGCGGCAGCTTCAACGGCTTCCCGTTTGATCGCTGGTCGAAGCTGGTCCTGCGGCGATGGGAGAAGGGTCAGCTGTCGGAGGAACAGATGACGCGGTGCGCCCTTCATTTCAACTGGCTGGAACTGTCCAGCAAGACCCATCCGAAGACCCGCCGCGAGATTGCCGAACGGGACCAGGTCGAGCTGCACGAGCGCATCGACGATTGGCTCTATTCCTTCGGGCCGCACCGCGGCGATGCTGACCTTGAGAAGTACCTTCGCGAGGGTCACGTCGGTACTCCCAAAGGGCTCACGTCTCGGCCGGTGTTGGAGCTGATCCCGCGAGACCTTCGCCCGGCTGAGCGCGTTCTGCTTACCATCGGAGCGTTGAAGATCGGAGGCCGCGCCCTCTCCGAGGCCGTCGATTCGCAGATCGTCGCCCAGGGATTCCGGGAGGCACTTGCTCAGCCAGGCAGACGCCATGATCTCGAGGGGAAGCTGGAAAGTGGTCAGCCTCCGAAAGGCCACGTCCAGAACTACGAATTCGGCTGGAACGCCGGCCAGGATGCGATTCGCCTGATCGAGGGCCGAGTTGGAAAACTCAGCCCCGCAGCGTCGTCCCGGCGAAGGGGCCGGCGCGGCACTCAGGGTAAGCAACGACAGGCCGCTCGCCGGGCAGCGTAGGCGGGCTGGTTCGAGGGGAAGCGCGACCCGCTTCATTCCCCCCTGCATTCCCCCGAGAGGCATCGCAGGCTAGGGTTTGGCTCTGCAGCACGCCCTGGGGGAGTGAGTTAACGGCTATGCGCACGGTCTCCAAAACCGGCGATTCCAGGTTCGAGTCCTGGCTGCCCCGTCTGCGTATCTGGCGTCTTGGCCGCCCCGGTGAAGCGGGTCAGGCCGTCCGGAGCCGTCCGTTCGGCACTTTCCCCTCGCATCCGACGCTAGTCCACCGGCCTTAAGTCGGTCGACCTCGAGGTCGATTGGAGTAGGACGCCCGGTGAAGCCAGACTCGAACCGCATCCCAATCGGCCGACGCCGCTCCAGCCGGGGCGTCGGCTTGGCCTGGCTTGTCGCCGGCTTCCTCGCCATCGCCGCCGTGCCCTGTGCGCACGCCACGGCGGCTACCTGCGACGGGAAGCAGGCGACGATCGCCTCCAATGCCGCCAAAATCGTCGGCACGAAAGCGCCCGATGTGATCGCCGCCGGCTCCGGTGACAACACGATCTATGGGCTGGGCGGCAACGACGTGATCTGCGCCGGCGGCGGCGATGACACGATCTATGGCGAACGAGGAGACGACACGGTCGATGGGGAGGGAGGCAGCAACACCGTCTACGGCGGCCGCGGCTCCGACAACCTCGACGGCGGCTCGGGCGCGGACCGCGTCTTCGGCGAAACCGGCAACGACACGCTGACGGGTGGGCCGGGCGACGGCGACTACGTCGACGCCGGCCCCGGCGACGACACCGTCTCCGGGGGGCCGGGCGACTTCGACGTCGTGGTCGGCGGAGTCGGCAACGACCGCATCGACGGCGGCCCCGGCGCCGGTGACATCGCCTCTTACAAGGGCACCGGTGGCGCGGTCACGATCAACCTGGAAGCCGGCGCTGTGACCGGCGCCGAGAACGAGCAGCTCACCGGCATCGAGGGCGCGATCGGCGGCTCCGGTGACGACACGCTGATCGGCTCGACGGCGACCCCGGACCAGCTCGACGGCGGCCCCGGTAACGACCACCTCGTTGCCGCCGGCTCCGGAGACGAAGCCTTCGGCGGCCCGGGCAGCGATGTCTGCTCCGGCTTTTCCACTGAAACCTCATGTGGCTCGACGCAGGGTGTGGCCGGGACCGCGGTCGAGCTCTACAAGTCCATCGACGGGTCGACGAGCCTGATCGTCACCGGCAACGAAGGAGCCGACGCCGTGGATGTCTCTTACGCCGACGGCGCTTACACGATCCGGGCCGAACCCGGCGGCAACGAAGTCTTGCTCGGTGACCCGGAATCGGACTCCTGCGCCCACAGCCCCGCTTCCAGCTCTGTCTCTTGCCACGGCTCCGTTTCCTCGATCCTCGCCTCGTTGGGCGGAGGCGATGACACCTTCCTGATCGACGAAAGCGTGCCGGCCGACGTCTCGTCGATCGTCGACGGCGGCAAGGGCAGCGACACGCTGCAGGGGGGGCGGGGGAACGACACGATCTACGCCGGCGACGATCACGACCCCGACACGATCGAAGGCGGCGGTGGCGACGATGTCCTCTACGGCGTCGACATCTTCCACCCGCAGCGTGACAGCGGCCCGGCCACGATGCTCGGCGGCCCGGGCGACGATCTCCTGATCGGCGGCCAGCCCTGCGACGGCGACCTCTTCGACGGTGGCGCCGGCGACAACGACAGCGCCTCCTTCGCCAGGGTGCGCAACAGCGGCATCTTCGTTCAGGCGACGATCGGCGGCTCGGTTCTCGACCCTGACATCGCGCAGTGCGATGCCGGGCATATCGAACACAGCGTCGAGAAGATCGAGGGCTCGCCCGGCCCTGACATCCTGGTCGGAGACGAAACACCGAACACGCTGCTCGGCCGTGGCGGCGATGACAATCTCGATGGCATGGGCGGTTCCGACGACTGCATCGGCGGCGGAGGCAACAACGAAACCGCCAACTGCGAGTTCACCGCGCCATAGGCAGCCTGGCCGGCGGGTCACTCAGGGCTTGGTCGGGTCCAGCCCGATCAGGTCGTAGTAGCCGATCAGATAGAGGCGGCGGCCGTCAGAGACAACCGGGGTGTAGCCGGCCTGGCGCAACTGAAATGTCTTCTTGTGGGTGCGGACATCGATCCCGATCGCCTCGCGGGTCTTGAAGCTCGAGGTGTAGACGGTGTGGCCGATCACGGTTGCTGTGCCCGGGATTGGGCCGCCGACGTCGTAGTGCCACCGCGTCTTGCCGGTGGCCGCCTCGAGGGCGTAGAAGCGGCCGCTTTCGGAGCCGATGTAGACCGTTGGACGGGTGCCCGGCACCTGGGCCACCGCCGGCGAGCCGTAGACGAAGTCGTGGGTCGGGAAGGCCCAGGTGACCCTGCCGTTGTTCTCGTCGAAGCTGTAGACGGTGCCGTCGTCGCGGGCGGCGTAGACATGGCCGAAGGCGATCGCCGGGGAGGAGAAGAAGCCACCCTGGCCGAACGGCGGCACCCGCGTGGTGTTGGTGCGCCAGGCGAGCTTTCCGGTCGCCGCGTTGAGGCAGAACATCGCCCCCTCGTAGTCGGCCACGTAGAGGCGGCCGTCGTCGTAGCTGGGGCTGGCTTTGATCGCGCCCGGAGAGTTGAACTGCCAGCGGATCCTGCCGTCGGAGGCGTGCAACGCGATCACGTTGGTCTTGTCGGAGCCGATGTAGAGCATCCCGCCGACCGCCATCGGCGAGGATTCGAGGTGGGAGCGCAGGTCGCGTTTCCAGACCTGTTTGCCGCTGTCGGCGTCGACCGCGACCAGCTCGCCGTCGACGTAGGCGAAGAAGACCTTGCCCTGGTGGTAGACGGGGGCGGTGACGTCGGTCGGGGCACCCGAGTCGCTCGGGTCAGTGACTCGTTCCCAGAGGATCTTGCGGTCACTGAGCCTGACCGCTTTCGCGTTGCCGTACTTGTTGACGACGTAGGCGACGCCGCCGGCGACGGCAGGGGGGAACTCGATCAGCGCGTGGGTGTTGATCGACCAGGCCTGCCGCAACGGTGGGTCGAGCACGCGCTTGTGGGCGGGCAGGTAGTGGGTCCGCTCGGGCACCCGCCCGAACAGCGGCCAGTCGACAAGCCCGGATTCGTTCGACTTCGAGCCTTCCTGCGTCCCGCCGCTGGCGCCGCAGCCTCCGACAGCCAGGGCACAGGCGACGATCGCCGCCAAGGCGAAGACGCGGCATATCCCGGACCCGAAGCGCATTGGGGATTCCCATCGGCCCTGGAAGCGGAGATCTGTAGCCCGGGCACGGCCGGCGCCTCGATCGACGAAGAAAGCGGCGGACGGGAATCGAACCCGCGTCATCAGCTTGGAAGGCTGAGGCTCTACCGTTGAGCTACCGCCGCGTGCGCCTGCTCGCTCGCGTGGAGCGGGCGGTCACCACCGACAGTTTGCCCAATGCGCGCTGAAGTCGGCATCCTCGCCAGGCCTGGGCGATGCGTCGCTGACCACGCCGCCTCACGAATTCGTCAGAATGCAGATCTCACGGGGAGTGGCGCAGTCTGGTAGCGCACTCGGCTGGGGGCCGAGCGGTCGCAGGTTCAAATCCTGTCTCCCCGATGCACGAGAGCCCGCCTGGGAAGCTGGCTCTGTAGTCGACCAGGCCGAATGGGGAGGATGCATCGGTCCTCGTGGTACCGCTCCTGGTATCCAATCGCTCCGAAACGGCGGTCTCTCCAAGGTGACCAAGCAGAGTCCCGCGCCAGGTAAGACCTTGGCGCCGGGCGCCAAGGTGAACGTTACGGTCCGATAGACGACCTGATCGCCCATTGGGCCGGGTTGACTTGACGGTCGCAACGACGTCCACGATTTCGTAGCCCTCGAACTCATTCAGTTCGCTCAATGAGAGACCCGCGAAGATGCCGCCGTCTGTTTTTCTCGTCTGCGCAGCGAATATGATCGATCTACCCAACGAGAGGCTGAGATGAGGACTCGCATCGTAATTGCCCTGGGCGTGGCGTTGGCGCTCGCCCTGCCGGCGGCCGCGCAGGCGGGACTGCCAAAGGCGACCAACACGCTGATCGTGCCGGCGAAGTCTCTCGGCGGCGTCGCGCTTGGCAGCTCCCCTACGGCGGTGACCAATACCTGGGGCAAGAACAAGAAATGCGAATCCACTGGATTCAGTTGCGTCTACGAAGGCAAGAACAGCGGCGAACTCGGCAGCGCCGTGCTCGAAACAACCAATGAAGGTGCCACCTACAAGGTCGCGGCCGTATTCATCACGGTGAGCGAAACCATCCAGGGCACGACATTGACGCCTAACTTCAATACCCCGCTGACCCGCTTCAAGACGGCGAAGGGGATCGGCATAGGCTCCACCATGAAGGAACTGCAGCGGGCCTATCCCAAGGCGAAGAAGGATGCCCTCGGTGGGGGCATCTTTGTGTTTGACCTCGCCGGCCCCGGAACCAGCTTCACCGAATTCCAGATCAGCCATGGCGGCATCAAGACGATCGCCATTCGCGCCCACCCTGGCGGCTAAGCCGCAGTCGAATCGGAGAGCCCCCCGACTTCGCGGTTCATCCCGCCGGCGTGGCCGTCTACCACCTCGGTAACAACGGCACCGCTCCCAAGCTGCTCAAGGTGTGGCTGAAGGGGTCTATGGAGCATCGGCTCGGCTGAGTCGCACCTCGCCTGGTGGTCTCACGATTACGGGCAGCGACCTGCCCGAGGCCTCTCGGCGAGCGCCCGCACTGTCCTCGTCATAGACGACTTTGTAAATACCGTCCAGAAAGAACCGATTTGAGCTTCCTGGGAGGAGTGGCCGCCGAATTCCCTCCGTGTAAGCGAGTACCGGGAACCCAGGACGTTTGGGAGATGCTCTGCCCGGGCTTGCCCGCCCGAGCAGGGCCAGCTGCTACACCCACTTCACGGGCTCGGGCTCAAGAAGAGACCGGTCTGTAGTCCGAGGGCGGGAATTTCTTCGCCGTGAGGTTCCTCGACGACCTTATAGACCAACCGCGAACCAGCGGGGAATTTGACGCCCAGACCGCCCGTTTCAACGCGGTTGTAGGCGAGTCGGGTCACTCCCACTTCCCAGTGGCCGATCGGTTCTGCTTCCTCGAAGTTATGATGGCTCACGCGTACCTTCGCTGCGTCTTCTGGACTCGGGCCGGTCCAGGAGAAGGCCGTGAACCCCTTCGCGTACAGCGGTTCGAAGTCTGGGAGCAGCATCTCGGGGTCTTTGAGCGAGTGGCTTGGCTCCCCGACGCCATTGACCGAGACACAAAATTGTACCGGGCCTAGAGCGACACAAGAGCTAGGCGCAGTTCAAAATACCGTCTAGTCAGGCGATGTAGACAAAAGGTTCTGGCCAGCCAGGTCGATCGGATGCGACTCAGCCGGTTCGGTGACGGTTACGTCACTGCGCCGAGGAACTCCTCGAAGAGCCCGACGTAGCGGTCGACGTCCGTGGGCTCATGCGCGATCGAGACGGTGGGTCCCAGCCACCACCCGGATTCCCAGATCCCACGGTTTGCCATGTAGACGCGGATCAGGGCGCGTAGGGCGGGGTCGTCGGCATCGCGTGAGCCGGCGCCGTCGCGGGGCGCTTCGGGCGTGAAGAAGTAGGAGGCGTGGGCGCCGTGCTGCACTACGCTCCAGCGCAACCCCGCACCGCCGATCGCGCTCTGCAGTCCGGCGGCCATGTGCTCCCCAAGGGTGGCGGTTTGGGCGAAGGCCCCCTCGGTCAGTACATCCACGAGCGCCGCCCTGCCGGCCGCCATCGACAGCGCGTTGGCGAACAAGGTGCCGCCGGTGGGAACCTCGTTGACGAAGGCGCCGGAGACCACGCGCGCCTCCGCGGGCGGGGCAATGGCCACCGCGATGTCGTCGCGCATTCCGTAGGCCGCGAGCGGAACGCCGGCGGCGATCGACTTCCCGACTGTAAGGAAATCTGGCTCCAACCCCCAATCGTTTGTCAGGCCGCCGTAGGCGCACACCAGAGTGTGCACCTCGTCGAGGGCCAGCAGCGTTCCGGTCTCGCGGGTCGCGCGGCGGAGCGCTGCGTGGTATCCCGGTCGGGGGAGGATGAACCCGGCGTTGGTCATCGCGGGCTCGGCCAGCACCAGAGCTACGTCACCGGGCGCAAGCGCGGCCTCGAGCGCGGCGATGTCGTTGAACTGCACGATGCGGGCCCCGTCCGCGACCCAGGGGGGAAGTCCGGGCTGCTCCGGCACCACCCGGCCACCGTCCTCGATCACCAGCGTGGTGTCGCCCTCGCCGTGGTACTTCCCGTCGAAGACGAGCACGACGTCGCGGCCCGTCAGGGCCCGTGCCAGGCGGATCACCTCGGTGTTCGCCTGGGTGCCAGAGAGCGTGAACTGCCATTTCGGCAGTCCATACCGGCCGGCCAGATGCTCGGCTACGACAATCGCGTCCTCGCCGGGGAGGAGGAACTGGTTGCCGAGCTTCATCCGCTCGGCCACCGCGTCGGTCACGGCTTGAGGCGCGTGCCCGCAGAAAGCGCTCATGTCGGCGATGTACATATCGAGGTAGGTGTGACCGTCCACGTCCGTGAATGTGGCGCCTTCACCCGCCGAGACCCAAGCCGGCGGGTGATCGTAGAGATCGTCCATCCACGCCATCGGCACGCCCCGTGGCATCGATCGGCGCGCACGCTCCCACAGCTTCATCGACCTGGGACGCTCGTTGACGAAGCGAGCGTTCTCCGACTCCTGGAGTGCCCGTACGCGATCCTGATCGATGCCAGCCAAATCGGCCATATTGCAGTTTCGCAGGATAGCCCCGTCTCCAAGATCGAGGGCCCGACGACAGCGGCCCGAAAAGATCTAACTTGAGTCTTCTGGTTTCGTGAGGCCGTGGATGATGGAGTCGATCTCCTCGAAAAGGAGATGCGTGGCCGATGCGTGGAGAAACGCTGGATCCCCTCCGTCGCTTGCCCAGCGCAGGCGATCAAGCATCCGCCTGCAGAGGAAAGGCCAGTCGTCGAGGTCTTTTGGCGCGGGCCACAGCACGTCTCGGAACCGGCCGGTTGGAGTCGGGTATCTGCTGTATCTCAGGCGGTGAACGGGGGAGAGGTGACCGCTTCCAATCTCCTTTCCCAGGGCTTGGTTCAAATCCTGATTCACGAGTTTGCTTTCGATCAGCAGGCGCTGACCGTGGAAACCCGACTGCTCAGCATGGATCGCGCGCACAAGGGGCAGGGCAAACTCTCGAACGAATACGTCAGGGGTGGAGTTCTGGAGTTGTTTCATCGTCTCGATCGGCGCCTTGGGGTGACCTTCGGCCAAGATCACACCTCGGACCCACAGCAATCTTGAGCGCTTACTTCTCCTGAACGTGTCCGAAAAGAGCTTTCGGCCCACCATGACGGCGTCGATCGCCGAGGCGAACTGAAGGCAGGCCGCATCGGACTGAACACCCCCACTCACGGCATGTCCGTTCGGTAGAGCCTCAAGCCCTTCCTGCACAAGCTCGCCCAGCAGGTGATAGCCGCGTAGAGCGGCTCGCGGCCCACCTCGGTGGTACCGCGCCTTCATCCCCAGCATGTCGACGTAGAGGAGGGGCACGCGAGTGAGTCTTACGAGGAGACCGGCGGGTTTTCGCTGAGCTAAAAGCCATCGACGTCGATGGCGCGCAGCCTCAGTACTTCTTCATTTCCTCTTTGATCGAGTTCAACTCAGCCTCGTAGTCCGCGTCGGAGAGCGCCCCGGAGGCATGGAGCTTGTCGAGCGCGGGTGTCGTCGGCGATCGCCTCCAGGGCGGGCTCGTCGATCGCGAGCTTCCAGCGATCGTTCCGCTTCCGCGCCGTCGCGCATCAGCTTGCCCTTTCCGAACATACGAGCACCTCTCTCTTGTCGCCGGCTGCGGCATGAATCCAAGACCTCGGCACAGCGATCGACGCCGACGCTTGACCGAGGTGACTGGGACTGTCAACCTGCCGGCGCCTGCTTGTGCGCATCCTGCTCCCACTGCCCGATCGCGATTTCGACACGACCGAGGTCGCGGTGCCTTGGCGCCTGCTCACCGACCGCGGCCACGAAATCGTCTTCGCGACGCAAGAGGGAGGAAGCGCTCCACAGTGCGACCCCAAGCTGCTTGCCGGCGTCCTCTTCGGCAGGCTCGGGGCCGAGCCTGAGCCGATCTCTTTCTACGAGCAGCTGACCGAGGACGCGGCTTTTCGCGATCCAGTCGCCTGGAGGCGAGTCGAGCCGACTGAATTCGACGGCCTGCTGCTGCCGGGCGGGCATGCCGGGGGGATGCGCCAATATCTCGGCGACGCCGAGCTGCAGGCAAAGGTCGCCGCCTTCTGGGCTCTGGAGCGCCCGGTCGGGGCGATCTGCCACGGCGTGATCGTGCTCGCGCGGAGCATCGACCCCGCCAGCGGCCGCAGCGTGATCGCCGGGCGGCGGACGACCTGCCTGTCCAAGTACATGGAGCGCGGCGGCTTCATGCTGACCGCCTGGAGGCTGGGCCGCTATTACCGCACCTACCCCACCTACGTCGAGGACGAGGTGACCGCCGCGCTCGTCGACCCCGCCGGCTTCGAGCGGGGGCCGCGCACCACCAAGCGCGGCACCGACGCCGACGATTCAGCCGCCTTCGTGGTGCAGGACGGCAACTACCTCTCGGCTCGCTGGCCCGGAGATGCCTACCTCTTCGCCAAGCGCTTCGATCGGATGCTTTCGACGTAGCCCGTGCCTCATCTCGACGATGCCGGCGAGCTGAGGCCTGACCGAACCTGGCCGTCGCTGATAGCTTCCCGCCCGATGCTGAGTTCGAGACGCCTCGCCTGCGCCCTTACGGCTTTGGCCCTGATACCGGTGGCCGCTGTCACCGCTCAGAGCGCCGGCGCCGCGAAGCCCCTGGCGGCGCCCCGGAGCGGCCCGTGGAAGATCATCGCGGCGGCCAACACCTTCGACGGCCTTGAAGTCAAAGGAGGGGTGGTCGGCTCGTTCCGCGTCACCAAACACGGGACGATCGCCGGCTTCCACATGGGATTCACCGAAGAAGGCGAATCCAGCTATTGCGCCGGCGGTGAGGAAGAAACCGATCAGAAGAAAGGCGTGATCAGGTTAGCGGCCGGCGCATCGGCGCCGATCGTCCACGCGAATGGCGAATGGCTCGTCGCGGTCAACACCGGCAGCCTCGGCGGCGGTTCGCTTGAGGGGGTAGAAGTCCCCATCGTCACTCCCAGCGGAGGTAGCGGCGCTGCGCTGATGTACCTGACCCTCGCGACCCGCAAGGGCATGCGCAGTGGCAACATCGAGTGGAACGAGCAGCAGTGCAATCTCGCTTTCGTCGTCAAGCCGGGCTGAAAGCCCTGCGTCTCACTCCCCCTCAGCGACCTCCTCGGTCTTTCGGGATGTCTTGCCGATGAAGATGAGGGTGCTGGTCCTGGGGGCGGGTTTCGGCGGGCTGGAGCTCAGCACGATGTTGTCGCAGGCGCTCGGCGATGGCGTCGAGGTGACGCTGATCGACAAGAGCGACGCCTTCGTCTTCGGGTTCTCGAAGCTCGACGTGATGTTCGGTCGGGCCAAGCCGGATGCGGTGAGGTTGCCCTATAGCGAGATCGCCAAGCCCGGCGTGCGGGTCCTGCGGGAGACGATCACGGCAATCGACCCCGAGGCCCGACGAGTGACCACGGACGTCGGGGCCCACGAGGCCGACATCCTCGTCATCGCGCTTGGCGCCGACTACGACATGGACGCCACTCCCGGCCTTGCCGAGGGTGGCAACGAGTTCTATTCCGTCCCAGGCGCCGAACGGCTGGCCGAGATTATTCCCACCTTTTCCAAAGGGCACGCGGTGATCGGCGTCTGCGGCGCGCCGTTCAAGTGCCCGCCGGCGCCGAGCGAGTGTGCCCTGCTCTTGGACGACGAGCTGACCGTGCGTGGGGTGCGCGACGCCTGTCAGATCTCGTTCGTGATTCCGCTGGGCACACCGGTGCCACCCTCGCCGGAGGCCTCCGCCGCCCTGGAAAGGGAGTTCATCGAGCGCGATATCACGCTGATCTCCGGTCGCCGTGTCAGCGCGCTCGATCCGCGGCGCAGCCTCGCGGTGCTCGACGATGGCGCCGAGCTGCCTTTCGACCTCTTCCTCGGCGTGCCGAAGCACCGCGCCCCCGACGTGGTCGTCGCAAGTGGCATGACCGAGGACGGCTATGTGCCCGTGGACTCGGCGACGCTGGAGACGCGCTTTCCCGGGGTGTATGCGGTCGGCGATGTCTCCACGGCGGGCGTGCCGAAGGCCGGCGTCTTCGCCGAGGGCGCCGCGCGCATCGTCGCGCAGGCGCTGATCGCCAGAGCGCAAGGAGGGGAGGGGCCGGGACGTCACCTCGGGCGCGGCACCTGCTACATCGAGTTCGGTCGCGGTCGGGTCGGCAGCGTCGACATCGACTTCCTCTCGGGCCCCTCGCGAACCGGGAGCTTCAACGCGCCGTCGGCCGCCCGCCTCGCCGAGAAGGAGCACTTCGGCTCCAGCCGCCGCGCCCGTTGGTTCGGCCACTGACGCGATGCCCGCGCGGCTCAAGCACGTCGACCCCACCAGATCACCCAGCCTGTTCAGCCGCGCCTATGCCGCGCTTGCCAACACCCGCCTGGGGAGGTTCATGTCGGTCAACGTCGTTTGGAAACTCGATCCGTATCTGATGCGGGCGACCCGGGGCCACGTCGGAATGGGCCTCGTGATGCCCACCGCCCTGCTCGAGACTCGAGGCGCAAGGAGTGGCACGGTCCGACGCAACGTGGTCATCTACTTCCACGACGAAGACCGGGTCACGATCGTCGCCTCGAAGCTCGGTTACGAAAGACACCCGGCGTGGTTTCACAACCTTCAGGCGCACCCCGATGTCAGGTTCGGCGGCATCCCGATGCGAGCGGCGGCGGTTGGCGACGAGGTCGAGCGCGAGAGGCTCTGGACGCTTGCCGACCGCGTTTTCGCGCCCTACGCCGCGTATCGTCGAGAGGCGGCGAAGGTGAGCCGGACGATTCCGATCGTTCAGCTCACCGCGCGTGAGCCGAGCGACGCGATTTGAGCGGACGCCGACGATGACGAAAAGAGCGGCTCGGCGCGCCCTTGGCTAGGGCTGCGCCTCCCGCGCAGCCGCGAGCGCCTGCGCCCACCAGGCCAAGTCGGTCGCCGTGGTTTCGAGCCGACTGTCGATCGAGGAGAAGAGCTCGACGTCGAATGGCTCGTCGGCTTCGATCGCGGGAACCATCAGCGCCGGCAGGATATGGACGGCGTGACGAAGGGGAGCCATTTCGAGCTCGACCGAGACGAGGCGCAGCTGCTCGATCGCCCGGGCGCCACCGGAATTTCCGTAGCCGACAAACGAGATCGGCTTGCGGTTGACCTCCGGAAAGACCTGGTCGAGCGCGTTCTTCAGCACCGCCGGATAGCCATGGTTGTACTCCGCGGTGATGACCAGATATCCATCCGCCCGATCCACTGCCTCGGCCCAGCGAGCAACCTCGGGGGAATAGTCGCGGCGCCCGTAGGCCGGCGGTGTCGCTTGCTCGTAGAAGGGCATCGGATGGTCACGGAGGTCGAGGAGCTCGACTTCGATGTCCCGGCGCTTGCCGAGCCTGTCCATCGTCCACGCCGCTGCCTTCTCGCTGAACCGGCCCGTTCGCGTGGTTCCGACGATCACCTGGATATGGGGAGCCCGTTCAGCGATGCGACGACACTAGCGACTGCGCTCCACCCCTCAGCCAGACGCTCACCTTCGAGCCCGGCGCCAGCAAACGGCCGGGTCTCGGGCTCTGCTTGATGACCTTGCCGGTCTTCGCCGTCGCGCCCCTCTTCTTCGTGACCTTGCCGATCCTGCAGTCGGCTCGTCGCGAGCGATTCTTGGCGGACGTCAGGTTTTTGCCCTTCAGCCTGGGAACGACGCACCCCACGGGTGCGACCGGCAATGGGCCGGTCGCGGCGATCGCCGGCGGCGTGTGAGTGGCCAACCAGGCCGCCGCTTCTCCCGGCCGGGTGGCGATGAATTCGTGGACTCCTTCCACCGCGGCTTCGATTTCTTCGACGTTGTGCTCGTGGCGTGAGTTCGACTGTTCCATCTGCTCCCAGGGCAACAGCAGGGCGGCGGTCCGTTCGCCCAAACCGCTGAGATCGAGGCTGGCGATCTCGACGGTGGCAGCGCGAAGCGATTCTCGGTAGGTCGTCGCGCAGGCGGGGTCTTCGAGGCAGTCGTCGAAGAGGAGGCCGGCCTGCCCGTCGAACTGCAGGCGATGGCCGGGTTCCCATGTCTGGTCGGCGCCCCAGGGAATCATCTGGAACCTGCCCGCCGGATCGCTGTAGAGGTAGTAGTTGTTGGGAAGCGCTTCGCCCTGCTGGCCGGAGTAGCTGTCCCAATCGCCGATGTACTTCTCGACCGCCCACATGCGGGTCATCTCCCCGAGGTCCGCGAAGCCGGCGACACGGGGGGAGAAGGCCGGCGCGGCTGTGTTGACGGCGCCGATCAGGGCTTCGAGGTCGGCGCGTTCTTCTTCCTTGCCCTCGTCGATTTCAAAGGCCAAGGCCTCCCCGGGCCGGACGTCGACGCCGTCTTCGCCCTCGTAGAGATGCTGGGGAGGTTCGTGAAAGACCCCGAACCACTTTTCCAAGGCCACCACGTCGACTGTCTCGATGTTGAGGTGAAGGCCAAAGTCTTCGCCATTGACGAAGAGATAGGCGTAGCCGGTGCGTGGCGCCGGAACACCAGCACCCCGGAAGGCCGAGTAAGCAAGGGTCTCGTGGATCTGTGAGGGGTCGTCGACCATGTTGTTGAGCGTCATCTTCCTCAGGCCCAGGAACTTCTGAGATTTCTTGAACTTGACCTTGAAGGCGGCCTTTCCCGCCAAGCTGCGAAACGAGCCTTTGACGTTCCCCTTGAGTCGGATTTCGACGCTCAACGGCGTCGACGGCGCCTTTTCGGTGCCTGGCGTTCCTTCGGTTTCGGCAAGCGAGAAGGTTCCTGGAACGTATTCGTCGGGTTCGCTTTCCAGGGCCACGATCGATTCGGGAGGCAGGGTCAGGTGAATGACGTCCACCGTGTTCGGCTGGTACATCGGCGCGGCTTCGTCGGCTCGAGCTCCTGGCGCGGTCGCGGCGGCGATCAGGCACGTCGCGAGCAGGGCGGCTGCCGTGCCGAAGCCCCTCCTGCGAGAAGAGTGCGTTCGCATCTCCCTGGACGCTAGCCCATGTACCTTCCCTTTCAAGCCGCTCCCGTCGTCACGGGGGGCTGTCGAGCGTCGTTGCGGCGAGGGCCTCGCGCAGCGAGGAAGGTGTCGAGCCGGTTTCCGAGCGCACGACCCGG
>DATCBF010000298.1:0-4878 GCA_036512025.1 Solirubrobacterales bacterium | reverse complement strand
CTGGGGGGAGCGGAGGCGATGGCGGCCCGCTCACACGAGTGGGGCCGGCTGCTGACCGGCCGCGACGCGTCGGGCATCTACGGCATCCAGATGTTCGGTATCCGCCGCGAGCAGGGACGGCTGGCAGAGCTGGCGCCGGCGGTGAGGATCCTCGCTGGCGGAGTCGAGCGCGAGGGGCCGTGGCGCCCCGGGCTAGTCGCCGTGCTCGCCGAGTTGGGGATGGAGCAGAACAGGCGAATGGGTGCTTCGACCTGGGTGGCCCATACGACCTTTGAGTACGGGCGCTTTTTGCTGGGACGGGCCGCGGGGCGCGCGACCGGGCGGGGGGCCTGCTCGGCAAGGCCGCCACCCTTGCCGAGGGGATCGGCATGGAGCGACTGCTCGGAAAGATCCACTCGCTCGGCGTTCCCGCTCCCGCCCCCGGCCTCTCCCCGCGCGAGGCGCAGATCCTGAAGCTGGTGGCCGAGGGGCTCAGCAACCGCGAGATAGGAGAGAGGCTCTCGATCAGCGAGCACACCGCGGCCAACCACATCCGCAGCATCCTGCGAAAGACCGATTGCGCGAACCGCACCGAGGCCGCGTCCTATGCCCACCGGCAAGGGCTAAGCCAAAATCCACGCTACGATCGATCGATGGCTCTGTACGTGATCGAGCGCAACTTCGCCGATCAGCTCGACCTCACAGACGACGATGTCGAGCTGATCGAGGAGATCAACAGCGGCGAGGGGGTTCACTGGCTCTTCTCGTTCTTGAGCGCCGATCGGCGACGCACCTACTGCCTCTACGAGGCGCCATCGCCCGACGCGATCCTGGCCGCCGCGCGCAAAGCGAACGTCCCGGCTGATGCGGTCGTCGAGGTCGACGCGGCGACGCCGCAGTTCTCGGGCCGCTTGCGCGACTGGGCCGACGCCGTTCGCTGAGCGCTCGGGCCTCTCTCGAGGTTCAGAAGAATGCGATGCGAAAAAAGACCCTGATCGCGGTGGCCCTGGTCCTGGCGCTGATCGGCGTCGCGGCCGGCGCCGCCTACGCCCTGCGGCTCCGCGTCGGCGACATCGTCATCAACGCCGACGGCGGCTTCTCGCCCAAGGCGCTGCCCAAGTACGAAAACGCCCCGATCACCCTCTATGGCGGCGGCAAGCTCTCGACCGTCTCCGGCGCCCTGCCCCCGATCCTGGAAACGATCAGCATCGAGTTCGACCGCCACGGCGCCGTAGAGACCACCGGCCTGCCGGTCTGCAAAGAGGGGAAGCTCGAGGCCACCACGGTGGCGGCGGCACGGCAGGCCTGTCCCGGCGCGATCGTCGGCGAGGGCGAGGGCAAGGCGCTGATCGCTTTCCCGGAACAGCGGCCATTCCCGGTGTCCTCGCCGATCACCCTCTTCAACGGGCCTCCCAAGCACGGCGACCCCACGGTCTTCGCCCATGCCTACACGACGGTCCCAGTCCCGACCACCTTCGTCGTCCCGATCGTGATCGAAACGATCCACGACGGGGTCTACGGCTATCGCACCAAAGCCAGGATCCCGAAGATCGCCGGCGGCAGCGGCGTGCCGATCTCCGGCTCGCTCAAGATCGGTCGCACCTGGACCTATAAAGGCAAGCGCTACAGCTACGTCAGCGCCCGCTGTGAAACAGGTCGCCTGCAGGCCAAGGGCGAATTCACCTTCTCCGACGGCACCTTCCTCATCGGCACCTTCCTGCGGCCCTGCACGGTGCGAAGGTAGCTCAGTCGCTGAAGTCGAGCCCGCCACCGCGAACCGCGCTGAGCAGCTCCAGGCTTCCCCACGCCGTGCGGAGCCGGTCGTGGCGCTCGACCGTGGGGAAGCCGGCGCCTTCCAGGAAGAGCGGCAGGCGACCGGCGGCATGGTCACGAATGCCGTCGAAGCCGTCGATCAGGGCGAGGGTGAAGAGGCCCGCCCGCATCAGCGGGTCCTGGGGCTTGCCCCAGTCGGCGATGTGGAGCCGGCCGCCGGCGCGGAGAACCCGGTGGGCCTCGGCCAGGGCGGCGCGCTTGCCGTCGCCGTCGAGATGATGCAGGAGGAGCGACATCACCACCCTGTCGCAGCTCTGATCGGCAAGCGGGAGCCCGTCCGCCAGCCCCGACTGCCATTCCACCGCCGCGGCGCCCTCCTTGGCCTGGGCGATTGCCAGCACCTGGGGGTCACCGTCGATCGCGACCACCTCCGCCGCGGGCGCCGCGGCGGCGGTGGCGATCGAGAAAGTGCCGGTGCCGGCCCCGACGTCGGCGATGCGCCCACCGCCCGACAGATCGGCGAGAACCTGCTGGGCGAGCCGCCCGCGGAAGAGTCGCTCGCGCATCGTGATCGCGATCACCGAGTCATAGAAACGGGTCATGCCCCGTAACCCGGCCGCCGGCACGTAGCGGCTCTCCGAGCTCATCGCGACGGCTCCGGCGCTTTGGCGAGCAGCCCGTGCAGGGTCGGCTCGAGGGTCGCCCGGCAGGCGCGCTCGGGCGACCAACCGTGGCCGGTGCGGAGGTGGATGTAGGTCCAGCCGACGAGGTTGAAGAGGACGGTCGCCATCTCCACCGGGTCGGTTGCCCGCAGCGAGCCGTCGGCGGCGCCGTCGCGCAGGAGCCGCTCGAGTGGCTCGGTGAAGACGTTGCGGGTGAGCGCCTCCTCCTCACCGTCCTCGTGGAAGACGCCGTCCGCCTGTGCCCGCAGGGCGACAAGCAGGCCCATGTGCTCCTCCGAGGCCGCGCATAGAGCTTCCAGCGCCTGCGTGAGCCGCTCGGCCCCGGAGCCCTCCGCGGTCAGTGCCGGCCACAACATTCCGCGGTAGTCCTCGGTCGCCTGGGCCACCAGGTCGGCGAGTAGGCCGTCTTTGGTGACTCCCCGGCGATGAAGCGTCACCCGCGATACCCCCGCCTCCTGAGCAATCCGCTCAAGGGTGGCGCCGGCATAGCCGTGAGTCGAGAAGGCGCGACGGGCGGCTTCGAGGAACTCGCTCTGGGATAGCTGTTCGGCGATCCCAGCAGCGTATCTCGATAGTTGCATATATGCAACGCTATTGTTGCAGCGCGGTTATGGCCCCGGCGCCTAGCCTGACGAGCCGATGGCGCTCTTGGCGACAAAACTCCTGCTGGCCCCGCTCTGCGTGATCGCGGTATCTCTCGCCGGGCGACGCTGGGGCGTGGGGGTCGCTGGGGTCCTCGGTGGCTTGCCGGTCGTCGCCGGCCCGATCCTGCTCGTCTTCACCCTCGTTCATGGCAGCGCTTTCGGCGCCGAGGCGGCTGCGGGGACGCTGCTCGGGCTGGTCGCGCTGACCACATTTGTGGTCGTCTATGGACGCGTTGCCCCAGCGGTGGGACCTCTCGCCAGCGTGCTCATGGGCTGGACGTCGTTTCTGCTCTGCGTCGCTCTGCTGACGCTGTTCGACGATCCGCCTCCGGGGGTTTCGCTGGTCCTGGCCGGAGCGGGCTTTGCGATCGGCCTGTCGCTGCTTCCGCCGCCGCCGCGACCGCCTTCGCCTGCGGGCGCCCTCCCATGGTGGGACCTGCCCGCGCGGGGTTTCGCGGCGCTGACGCTGGTCCTGGCGCTGACCGCCGTCTCCGGGGCACTCGGGCCGGGCCTCAGCGGCCTCCTGGCGCCGTTCCCGATCATCACCAGCGTGCTGGCGGTGTTCACCCACCGGCACGGAGACGCCGATCAGGTCAGGGTCCTACTACGCAACTTCCTGGTCGGCTTCTATGGGTATGCGACCTTCTGCTTCGTGCTCGCAGTAGGCCTGCCATCGCTGGGAATCGCGGGGGCGTTTATCGCGGCGCTGGCGCTGGCGCTCGCGGTGCAGGCGGGGACGTTCGTGTTGCGCTCGCGGTTGCTGCCTGCGCTCGCCTCCCGTTAGCTCGTATTCTCGGCCTGTGACGACAGACCTCGCGATCGGAACCCGCTACCTGCGCCCCCCGGCGGAGCCGGCCTCGTGGTTCCACGACGTCCTCGAGCAGGTTCGAAACGAGCGAGACGGGGACGTCCCGATCAGGATCGAGGCAAGCACCGGCCATCAGGTGGACGGCCTCCTCACAGAGGGCGATCCGGCGATCTCGCCTGGGCCGCACGGAAAAGTGAGCCTCAACTCCCACGGGGAGGACCTCGTGATCGGCTCGGAGATGATCGCGGCCTTCACCCTGCTGCCCGGCAAGTCCGCTCGCAAAGACGAGTCGAGCGCCTAGGCGCGTTCCAGCACGACGATCGGGATCTCACGAGTGGTGTTCTGCTGGTAGGTGTCGTAGTCGGGCCACTCGGCGACCATCGTCTTCCACATCGCCGGCTTCTCCTCGGCGCTCGCGGTGCGGGCGCGTGCCTTGAACCGGTCTCCCTTCACCTGCACCTCGACCTCGGGGCTCTCGGAGAGGTTCAGATACCAGGCGGGGGGCGCGTCGGAGCCGCCTTTGGACGCGACGATCGTGTAGGCGTCGCCGTGCGGGGCGTAGATCAGTGGGGTGGTGCGCTGCTCACCTGACTTGCGTCCCGTGGTCGTCAGCAGCAGTGTCTGGGTGCCCTGCCAATCATGGCCCTCCTCGCCGTCGCTGGCTCGATAACGATCGACGTGCTCCTGGCCGAAGAGTGGCATCGCCAAATCTTAGTTGAGTGTGTGGATTAGGGTTCGAGATCGTGAACGTCCTGATCGCTGCCGACATGGAGGGCATCGCCGGCATCGATCACTTCGGCGACTGCCTGCCCTCACACCCGGCCGCCTACCGCCGCGGTTGCAAGCTGATGACCGACGAGGTGCTGGCCGCGGTCGACGCTCTGCGGGCCGGTGGCGCCGAGCGCATCTCGGTCGGGGACTGGCACATGGTCGGGACCAACGTCGAACGCCGGCGGATGCCGGACGGCATCGACGTGCGACCGATCGCCGA
>DATCBF010000297.1:0-5032 GCA_036512025.1 Solirubrobacterales bacterium | reverse complement strand
GAGGATCGGGCCGACGACGACGCTGAGCAGCCAGAGGAAGCCGGCGACGCGGACCGTGTGCCACCAGCGGCCGCGGACCAGCCTGGAGCTGCCGCGGAACGCCTCGCGGATCGGCTTGTCCTCGAAGAGGATCTCCTGCTGGACGAACCGCCAGCAGACGTATTTCCAGGCCGCGATCGGCAGCCCGATGACGCTGAGCACGAGCAGGGTCACACCGAGGGTCGCCAGCAGCTGGGCGAAGACGACTCGCCAGAAGCGCTGCAGCATTCCCCGGTAGGAGGCGAGGAAGCCGCCCTTTTCGCCACCGAGGAGAAGGCGGACGAAGACGATCACGACCGCGGCGACGATCGCCGCGGCGATCGGCTGGCCGATCGAGCCGATCAGTTCGCCGGAGGCGACGTGGAAGCCGGAGTTGCCGGTGGTGTGGTCGAGCTGGCGGTTGCTCGAGGCCAGGGCGCGGAGCGCGGTGACGATGCCGATGACCGGGATCGCGGTCAGCCCGATCGGGACGAGGGCCCGCCAGTGGCGCCCGTAGAGTTGGCGGGCGGCGCGGACGAGCTGTCCGAAGGAACGGCGGGCGCGCAGCTCCGTCAGGTCGACCGGCCCCCACTTGTTGAGGCCGATGAAGAGCCCGAGCAGGACCACCGCGAGGATGACCGCGACGACCGCGGCCAGGCGCGACTTCGCCTCGAGGTTGATGAATTCCGAGACGCCGGCGACGGCGCCGCAGAAGGCGCCGGTGACGGCGGGGCCGGCGATCGATCCGCCCGGTAGGGGCGGGCTGGTCGTGCGCTGGGCCGCCATCCAGGAGAACGGTTCCGACCACACCGTCTTCGTCGTCACCCCGGTCGGGCCGTTGTTGAAGCCGCTCTCCTCCTGGCCCCAGTGGCCGGTATAGGTGAGCCACTTGAAGCGCCCGGTGGCGCTTGCATGAGTCGGGATCGCGATCGGTCGCAGCGCCAGCCGGCGCAGCGGTTCTGAGGTGTTGTCGCAGCCGACCCCGGAGCCTTCCTGGCCGTTCTCGACATAGACGGCGGAGTCGTAAAAGGTCGCGTGGGAGCCGGCCGCGGGATAGACGATCGGGTGCGTGCCTTCCTTTTCGACCTTGCCGTCGCTCCAGTCCGCGCGCTCGCCACCGGCGTGCTGGAAGAGGACCATTTCGCTCGGCCCTTCGGCCAGCGCCCGCTCCGGGGTTGCGGCGTCGAAGGCGATCTGCATCCCCTCCCAGTCGCCCTCGTGCAGGTCGTTGAACTGGTTGAAGTAGTAGAAGAACCAGTACTGCACGACGAAGCCGGGATGACCGGCTTCGCGGGCGATGTGGGCGTAGGTGACGGCGGGCGCTTTGCCTTCGCGTTTGAGCTGCTCGAAGTCGCGGGCGTAGACACAGGTGTCGCCGAGCGGGTCGCCACTGAGGTTGAGGTGGAAGGGGTCGCCGAGGCCGGCGATGTCCGCTGCGGTAGGCGCTTTCTTGAGCGGCGCCTGACCTTTGCCGGGCACCCCTTTTGTCAGGGTGACGGACGGGTTGCCGAGCATGATCCCGACCGAGGTCGGCTGATACTGCTCGGCTGAGGTTTCGCACGGCGGGTCCTGCTCTTCGCGCAGCATCGCGATCGGCGCGTAGGCGTCGATCAGGCGTTTGGCGGCGGCGCCGGAATCCGCCGTCGCCGCTCCCGGCAGGACGAGCAGCGCAACCGCCGCGAGTACCAGCAACGGGCCGAGCGGCCGGGACATCACCCGGCCAAAGTACCAGCGTCAGGCAGCGCCGGGCACAGCTTCCGGGCCGGGCTCGGCGACCCGCTCCTCGACTTTGCCGCCCGGCATCGCGACCAGGGCGACGAGGAAGGCGACCGCCATCACCGCGGCCATCCCATAGAAGACGGTGCGCGAGGCGAGGGCGAAGTCGTGGGGGACGGTGGCGAAGAGTTTGGCGGCCCCACGCCCGGCATGGTGGGCGATGCTTTCGCAGGCCGATTCGGCGCCCTGGCTGACGCAGGTGGCGACTTCGTCGGCCTGGGCCTTCGGCACCCCCTTGGCGCCAAGCGAGGACTCCAGGTTCGACTTGTTCTCGAGGATCATGACCGAGCCGAGCACGGCGAGGCCGAGGCTGGAGCCGAAGTTCCGTACCGTCTGCGTGATTCCGGTCGCCTCGCCGTAGCGGCTGGCCGGCACCCGGTTGAGGGCGTCGGTGTTGGCCGGGCTGAGGACGAGGCCGACCCCGGCCCCGGCGAGGACGATGTAGTACCACTGCGAGCTGACCGAGAGGTCGGGCAGGTGTTTGGCCCAGAGGGCGAAGCCGACCGCGGCCACCGCGCAGCCCAGCACCACCGATGGCCGCGCCCCGACTTTGTCGAGGATCCTGCCGCCCCACTGCGAGGCGACGGCGAAGCCGGCGAAGAAGATCAGCAGGTAGAGCCCAGTTTCCGAGGCGCTTTCGCCGAGCGAGATCTGCGCGTACATGCTGGCGAAGAAGAACAGCGGCACGAACGGGATCATCAGCAGGAAGAGGATGATGTTGTCGACCGCAAAGGCGCGGTTTTCGAAGATGCGGATGCGTAACAGCGGGTTGGCGACGCGCAGCTCGAAGACGACGAAGGCGCCGATCAGAGCCAGGCCGGCGGCGATGCAGAGCCAGGTGGCAGCGCCACCCCAGCCCCAGACGCTCGACTGCTGCAGGCCGAGCACGGCCAGGCCCATGCCGCCGGAGATCAACAGGGTGCCGCGGTAGTCGAGCGGCGCCGGGTGCTTGGTGTTGTCGGGCTTCGCTTTCGCGGTGAGGAAGAGGGCGATCAGCGCGACAGGGATGTTGACCCAGAAGATCGCCCGCCAGGTCCACTCGGTCAGGTAGCCACCGGCGATTGGGCCGATCGAGGTGAGGCCGCCGGCGACGGCGAAGAAGATCGCCAGCGCCCGCCCACGCTCACGCACCGGGAAGGCGCCGAGCACGATCGCCAGCGCGGCGGGGAACATGATCGCGGCGCCGGCCCCCTGGACGATGCGGAAGGTGATGATCCACGGCTCGGCGGCGCTGCCGGTCGGGGTGGCGCCACAGAGGGCGGAGGCGGCGGCAAAGACGATGACGCCGATCACGACCATCTTGCGGTGGCCGGCGATGTCGGCGAGGCGGCCGCCGAAGGCGAACAGGGCCGAGAGCGAGAGCAGGTAGCCGTTGATGATCCACTGCACCCCTGTCGCCGAGAGCGAGAGGTCCTTCTGCAGGGTGGGGATCGCGATCGCGACGATCGTCTGGTCGATGAAGGTCATCGAGACCGCGAAGATCATCGCCGCCAGGATCAGCTTGCTGTTCTTACCGCCGGCTTCGCTCATGCCAGTGCGGTTTGATGCAAGCCCCTCGATTCCTCCTACGTCGACGGGCCTCAAACGGGAGATATAGGCCCGTTTGAGGCCCGTCGACCCCGGGTTCTTGTATTGTCGCCGCCGTTATGCCTGACGTCTTTTGGATCGGTCTCGGCCTCGCCGGGTTTTGCGTTCTTGTCGGCCTCATCGCCGGCGTCAAATCTCGCAGCGGCACCGCCCTCACCGGACTGGCGATGGGCTGCTACCTCGGCGTGATGTTCGCCTTCCCGCTGCTCGCCATCGGCCTGGCCTCCAGTTAGCCCGCCACCATCCCGTGCGGGCGCCGCATGATCCCCGCCCCGGCGGGTAGCCGAGGCTTGCGCACTCAACGAAAGGGAAGGAAGCTATGGCCGAGGTGACCGCAATTCCAACCGTCAAATTGCACGATGGCGTCGAGATCCCGCAGCTCGGGTTCGGCGTCTTCCAGGTGCCGCCCGACGACACCCGGGGCGTGGTCGACGAGGCACTCGAGGCGGGGTACCGCCACATCGACACCGCCGCTGCCTACCGCAACGAGGCCGGGGTCGGCGCCGCGATCGAGGCATCGGGGATCGCCCGCGAGGAGATCTTCGTCACCACCAAGCTCTGGAACTCCCAGCAGGGCTTCGGGACGACCCTGGAAGCCTTCGAGACAAGCCTGGAGAAGTTGGGGATGGAGTACGTCGATCTCTACCTGATCCACTGGCCGGTCCCGACCGAGGATCGCTTCATCGAGACCTGGCGGGCGTTCGAGCGGATTCACGAGGAAGGGCGCGCCCGCACGATCGGCGTCTCCAACTTCCGGGTCGAGGACCTACAGCGCCTCGACGACGAGGCCGAGCTGCAGCCGACGGTCAACCAGATCGAGCTGCACCCCGATTTCTCGCAGGCCGAGCTGCGTGCCTGGCATGCCGAACACGGCATCGCGACCGAGGCCTGGAGCCCATTGGCCCAGGGCGCCCTGCTCGAGGACGAGACGATCGTCGGCATCGCCGAGGGGCACGGCAAGACCCCGGCGCAGGCGATCCTGCGTTGGCACGTCCAGATCGGCAACGTCGTCATCCCCAAGTCGGTGACGCCGGAGCGCATCCACCAGAACCTCGACATCTTCGACTTCGAGCTGAGCGAGGACGAGATGGCCTCGATCGGGCAACTCGACAGCGGCGGGCGGATTGGCCCCGACCCAAGCACCTTCGTCTCCCCCTAAATCCTCGAAGCGCTCCAGGTCGGTTCGCCGGCCGCAGGAGTGGTCGCTGGAGGCGGCAGAGGGCGGCGGGCCGTTTACGACCCGGGTCCGCTGGCGCCTGCCCGGCGGCGAGACGGCGACCTGGGCCTCCCGGGCCGCCCGCAAGCGGGGCACGGTCGAGATCGTCGCGCCGGGCGGCGAGGTGGCGGCGACGGCGAGCGCGGCCGTGGGAACGGCTCGGCGGCTGCGCCTTCTCAACGCGGTCGCCGCCACCGCCTTCGTGATCGGTGGCTCGGCTTTCGCCATCGGCGCCGCGATCGCCCAGGCCGGCGCCGCTTCGACGATCGTCGTCGCCTCGGTCTACATGTTCGGCGGTGTCTTCTTCAGCACCGGCGGCTACACGTCGTTGCTGCAGACGATCAACAGCCCGCGCCGGCTCGGCCCCGATGGCGCCCTGGCCGCCGATCCCTGGCGCTGGTGGGCCTATGAGCCGGAGCGGCTGGAGTGGCTGAG
>DATCBF010000296.1:0-6601 GCA_036512025.1 Solirubrobacterales bacterium | reverse complement strand
ACTCCCACTTCGATCGACGCGACCTCTTGACTGCGCTCGCCAACCAGCTGCGCGAAGGCGCCGACGCGAAGGGGCTGGAGGCGGCGGTGGCCTCGCTCGTCGGCTCTGAGCGATTGATCGAGATCCACCGCGGCGCCGGTCCGCTCGACTCCACCTACTACACGACGCCGCGCATCTGGGAGTTAGAGCGGCGCTTCATGGAGATCGCCCGCAAGGGCAATGACGCCAGCGCGGCCGTGGTCGACGGCGCCACCCTCGCCGCCGTTCTCGATCGCCACCGTTACCTCAGCGACGAGCAGGTGGCGATGGTCACCCGGCTCACCACCGGGGGCGAGCGGGTTGTCGCTGTCGCAGCCCTGCCGGGAACCGGCAAGACGACCGCCCTGGCCGCCGCGCAGGAGGTTTGGGCGGCAGCAGGCATTCGAGGTGTCTGCGTCGCCACCGCTCGCAGTGCCTCGGACGAGCTCGGCCGGGTCACCGGGGTGCCGGCAACGTCGATCACCGCTCTGCTGATCAAGACCGAGGAGGCGGCCGAGCGCGGCCTCGCGCCACTGCCGCAGGGCACTGTCATCGTCGTCGATGAGTCCTCCACGACCTCGACGCCACACGCGACCGCGCTTGCCGAGCTGGCCGAGGGTTGCGACGGCAAGCTGGTCAAAATTGGCGATCCTCACCAGATCGGCGCCGTTGGTCCCGGTGGTCTCTACGGCAACTTCACCAATGAGTTCGAGCCGATCTATCTGACCGAGATCCGGCGCCAGCGCGACCCGGTCGACCGCCGCGTCGTAGAACTCGCCCACGAAGGTCGCGGCTCCGACGCACTCGATCTCCTCCGCATCCGTGACCGTCTCGTGATCGCCGACACCTTGCCGGAGGCGCTCGACGCCCAGGTGCTCGACTGGCATCGGCATTTCGCCACCGGGGAGGACGCGGTGATGATCGCCCGCCGCACCCGCGACGTCGCCGACCTCAACGAGCGCGCCCGCCAGATCCTCGCCGCCGACGGCCGGCTCGGCACCCAGTACATCTTGGTCGGCGGCCAGCCCTTCGCCGTCGGCGACCGGGTCATCACGCGCATCAACACGCCACAGGTCTCCAATCGCGAACGCTGGGAAGTTGTCGCCGTCGACGCCCGCAAGAACCGGCTCGACCTTCGCAACCTCGGTGACCGCGAAAAGGGGGTGACGCTCGACCGCCGCTACCTCGACAAAGCGACGGCCTCCGGCGAGCCGGCGATCCAGTACGCCTACGCTCTCACCACCTACAGCACCGAGTCCAAGACCTTCGACTCCGCCTTCGCCCTGCTCGACTCTGGCATCAGCCGCGAGGACTTCACCGTCGCCATCTCGCGCGCCCGGGGCGCCACCACTGCCTATGGAGTCGCGGCATCGGAGCTGATGGATGCCGATCTCGGCCCCGGCACGCGCGAGGTTGAGGACTCAGCCCACGAGCTGCGGGCAGGATCAGAGCGGGCGGCGGGGGAGTATGCGGCGGTCGAGGTGTCCGCCCGCAAGCAGATCGAGTCGCGCTCGCCGTTCGACCTGGCGCAGCGAGCGGCCGAGTTGCGGCGGAAGATCGAGAGCGAGCCGACTCCATCCGCCACCGCCGATCGCCTCGATCGCCTCGAACAGCGGATCGCCGCCGCCCGCTCGAAGATAAAAGAGGCCCGTCGAGGGCCTGATCGTGCCCCCTCTGCGGAGGCCAAAGAGCGACTCGCGAATTCCCAAATCGAGCGCCTTGAGGGTGAGCGCGACCAGCTGCGCGCCGAAGTTGCAGCAGAGTCTCGGCGACCGAACGGTCTGACCCGGACCGAGCGGACCGAGTTGGCGTTGATCGAGGATCGCTTGCTCGACCTCCGCCGCCGCGACGTAGCGGCCGAGCGACTGCGCCCAAGCAAGATGATCGAGGAGAGCATCGGCCCTCGTCCGCGCGAGCCGTTGAAGGCAGCGCTTTGGAATGAAGGCGTCGACGTCATCTACGCCTATCGCCAGCGACACGGTGTTACCTCGATCGACAAGGGCAGCCCGCTCGGACCGCGTCCGCGCGATGCGGCTCAACGCCGCGACCGCCGCCAGGCTGAGTTGCGGTTGGCCCGGGTGCAGCAGGGTCTCGGCAAGCAGCGCGCCCGCGGTGCCGAGCGCGGAATGCGCATCGCCCGCTAAGCCAAGGGTGACGGTTTCGGGCAGCGGCTGGGCGGCCACCCCGCCCCGAGGATCGCACGCATTCGCGTGCGGGACGGGGGCATGGCCACCCAGCCGCAGAGCCCGAGGGAGAAGCAAGAGCGCCGAGCGCGAGCGCTGGATCAGCTGCTTCGCAGCGAGCGACGGAGCCTCCTTCGCCAAGCCCGGTTTCACTCCCGGCGCGACGAGGACGCGGAGGACGCGCTAAACGATGCCTGCGTTCAGTTTCTGCGCTTCTACGACGGGCCTGCCGGCGAGGACGCGCTGCGCTGGATGCTGCTGGTCGTGAAGCGGGCGGCCTGGGCCGTCGGCAGGCGGGCGAGTGATCGTGAAGCCCGCGTCCGCGCCGGCAGCGCAGAGCTGGCGCTGACTTTCTCCTACGAACAGATGGGTCCCGAGGAGCTGGTCGAGCGCGGAGAGGACACCGAGCGAGTTATCGGTCTGATCGAAGGGCTGAAGCCCGACGAGCGCACCGCCCTAATTCTTCTCGGTCTCGGTTGCAGCTACCAGGAGATCGGAGAGCTACGCAACTGGAGTCGTACGAAGGTTCATCGGTCGATCAAACATGGCCGAGCCCGGATCAGGAAATTACTTGCAGGGGGGGCCAATTAGCGATGCCTGCGCCTTTGTCCCACATGGATGATCTGAGTTCCGTCAATCTGACCGAGGCCCTGCTGCGCTTGCAGGCGCTGATCGGGTCCGAGATCAAAGCGACCGTCAACCTCTACGGCCAGTTCTTCGGCTGCGGTATGCAGGGTCGGTTGCTCCGGGTGGAGACTCTTCCTCCCGACCACTCGGCGATCAACCTCGTCATCGACGGCGCCGAGGGCGTCTTCCTCGATCCCGCCGACGGTGAGACCTTCGCCGGCCCCGGTCCCGGAGAGTGTGAGCTGCTCGAATTCCGACTTGCCTACGGAGTCTCCGTGGCGATTGAGCCGATGGGAGTGGCCCACGCAAGTACGTAGGCGCAGAACCGATGGTCGGTCAGCGCACCACCGTCGGCATGGCCGCCGGGCTCAGGTCCGACCCTGAACTACCACCTTGGTCTACTCGCCGATGTGGGTCCGAGGTAGGTTGCCGGCGCAGCCGTATTCGCCCCAGAAGTTGTGCTCGGGGAGGCCGTCGTAAATGAATCGCACGACCGTGTACTGGAGCTGGCCTTCGCAGTCGTGAAGTTCGCTCAGTACGGCCCGTCCATCGGTGCTGCCATAGCCGCGCGAGCAGTCCGGTTCACAGGTGTCGTAGTACATCTTTCCGGTTGCGACGGCCCGCGGTTCGCCCCACCCCGTCCAGGCCAGATTTTTTCCGGTAGGGCCGTTCGTCGGAGAGACGTAAAGGGTGGACGGCTTGACCAGCGCCGAACCGTAGGTCTTGACCACCGGGATGGAGCTGTTGCCCGCGCAGTTCGCCCGCAGGGAATCGGCCGCCGCTTCGAAGTCATGTTCGCGGGAGGAGAATGAGCCTGGATCGGTGGAGCCGACGACCGCGAGGCCCGTCCCGCATTCGACGAAGCCGTAGACGACTCGCCGATCGCCTTCCACTTCGTAGTCCCAGCGGGCCGCGGACCTGCCTTCGATGGTGACGGGACCAAAACCAATTTCGTGGTACCCGGGCGACTTGCTCGTTTCTTGACGCGAGCCTTCCTCGGCTTCGACCGGGTCCTGACCTTCGACCACCGTGGTTCCTTCCGTGCGCAGGTAGGTGGCCTCGTCGACTTCTGACTGACGCCAGAGGTTCGGGTAGGAGGGAGGCTCTTCGATGACTTCCGGATCACGTCCCCATCCGCTCGGCGGTTCGACGCTGTAGAGCTGACCTTGGAAGCGATCTTCTGCGCTCTCGGAGGTGGTCTTGACAGTCGTCTTTGGTGCTTCGGATGCGGCTGCGTGGGCCGGGGTCCGCGTGCCTTCTCGCCCGGAGTTCCCACTCTCCCCACCGACCAGAATGGCGGCGAGCGCGGCGAGGACAAGGATCGCTAAGGCTCCCCCGGAGATCCATAGCCGGCGCCTCGACGGCCTCTCGGTCTGGAGTGCGCGCGGCGTTGTCTGCTGCCCGACGAAGACCTCGGTCGCCAACGGTTCGGTCGCCAACGGTTCGGTCGCACCGGGCTCCTCGGCCGATTCCGAATACCCCGCTGCTGCCGGTCCCGACGCGACACTTCGCTCGCTCGGTCCGGTCGAGCGGCCCTCGAGGGCCGCCGACGCGGCACCGGCCAAGTCTCCTGCTGACGGAAAGCGGTCGGCCGGGTCTTTCGCGGTTGCCCTTGCAACAACGCGGCTCAGCTCTCCGGGTCCGGGGACCGGTGGCACCGGCTCGTTGACGATCTTCCACATCTTTTGGGTGTCGGTACCGGGGAAAGGACGTGAGCCGCTGAGCATCCGATAGAGAACGCAGCCGAGTGAGTAGACGTCGGTGCGTGCATCGACCCAGCCCGTCGTCACCTGCTCCGGAGAGGCGTAGTCGAGGTTGGCGATTAGTTGACCGGTGTTGGTCAACCGCGTCTCGTTGCTATCCACACCCCGGACCAGGCCAAAGTCGGTGAGGTAGACGCCCTCCCTCCCGAGGTCGCCCTGCAGGAGGATGTTGGCCGGAGTCACGTCGCGATGCACGAGGCCGGCGGCGTGGGCGGCGTCGAGTCCGGCAGCGACCGAGTTCAGGATGCGCGCGGAGTCTGTCGGCGAAAGTGGTCCGGTTGCCCGTAGGGCCTGATCGAGGTTGACCCCCTCGATGTATCGCATCGCCAGATAGAGGTTTCCGTCAACGGAGCCCGCTGAGAGGATCGGTACGACGTTCGGATGGTCGATCGCGGCGGCGGCGCGTGCCTCTGCTTCGAATCGACGGCGAAAGCTCGATTGCGTGGCGAGCGTGGGAAGGACGACCTTCAGTGCCACTTGTCGGCTCAAGCGCTCGTCTTCGGCCAGATATACCGAGCCCATCCCGCCGCGGCCGAGGTGTCTCAAGATCCTGAAGTCCCCGAGCTGGTCGCCGGACGTGAACTCAGGATTCTCGGAGGACATAAGCCATGTTTTCATGGTTCGGATGGACGCGAGACGCGGTCACCATGTCCTCTGCCGGAGGAGCATGTCTCGGTTGGCCGTCGGATGTGGCGACGACGAGAGGTTGGGCGTCGTCACGCTGACATACAAGTAGGAACTCGTTCTCGGATCAGCTCGCGCAGCTGGTGATCCTGACCGCTGCCCCAGCCGAAGCAACATCGGATTTCAGTGGACAACAAGGGTGAATGGACGCCCTGTCGGAAATCAGAGGTCCTCAGAGCCCTTCTGAGCCTCTGCGGCGAGTCGCCGCGTGTGATCGCTCAGGCGCTCACGCGGGTCAGGCCGCCTCTGCGGGAGCCGCTTTGCCCTCGATTTTGCACGCCTTCGGCGTGCCTGGGACGGGCAGCGGCTTCCGCAGCAGGCGGGGCCAAGACAAAGGAGCCTGGTGATGACGCAGGAACTCGACACCCTGATCGGCGAGGTAGGCGGCGACCGTCCCTCGCTCACTTATGAGTCGGTCGCGACGCCGGACTCTCGCGAGGCCGAGAGCAAACTTGACGCTTTCGTCGCCGAGCTCTGGAAGATGACCAGCGACGAGCGCGTCAGGGCCTCCCGCTACACCTTCAACCGCTGGGAGCTGTATGTCTGGGCGGCCCGCTTCCCCGACGAGGTGCCGTTGGTCAACGGCGAGTACGAGTGGCTCGCACTGAAGTCAGCCGATGTTCTCGATTAGGCCGCCGCGGGCCCCGCAACGGCTTCTCAGTGGCGGCGGCCGAGCACCAGACGCAGCCGCGCTTTTCGTTCCTCGGCCTCGGCTCGTTCGGCGGCGATACGCACAGGGACGGCGTCCTCCCAAGCGCTCGTCTTCTCGCCGGACGCCGGACGCTCGCCGCCTCTGAGTGGGACCGGCGCGTCGACCGGAGTGGGGGGCGACTCGGGAGTCATGCCGTCCCCTCGGCGTCGTTGCTCGGAGCCCGGCCCAGCTCGCGCAGCGACTTCTCTTCAAACCAGGGGCGCAGCCGGATCTTGGCCGGTGGCAGGTGCCCGTAGACGAGCAGGCCGGTTCCAGGCTGACGCTCGCGGATCAAGTTGGCGGGGGCGAGGTCGCGGTAGGTGTCGCCTTCGGTCTGCGAGTTTCGGCCCTTCTCGCCGGTGCTGCGCGAGCGCTGCTCGAACTCGCCGGCGCCGAGCACCCGCGAGACGTAGGAGAGGGTGTCGGCGTCGGAGATCCCGGTGCCGAAGACCTTGGCCCGGTGGTTGTTGACGATCGTCGATGCCGCCCGCCCGTAGCGGGAGCTGACCTGGGCCATGTCCTGAAAGACGCTGAGGAGCTGCACCCCCTGGCCGGCGCCGGTCGAGGCGATCTCGGCCAGGTTCGGGATCGGCGCGATGTTGGCGCACTCGTCGAGGAGGAGCAGCAGCGGCGGG
>DATCBF010000295.1:0-4897 GCA_036512025.1 Solirubrobacterales bacterium | reverse complement strand
CCCCGCCTATGGCGGGCCTGCCGGATGTTGGTGCGCGGCTTCGCCGCGCGATAGACAGATTGCATTTCGCGGCCTACGGCCACATTCGCCCACAGGGCGGCCAGGCCCGTCCCTCGCAGCGGCCCCGAGTTACGCAAGCTTCAAAGGAAAAGGACTCAGCAGAAGCTTCTCTTCCTCAGAGGCCCACCCCCCATCGGCCAGTACACCTCGCCGTGAATCAGCGTCTAAGCGGACTTGCGACCGGAGATGAGCAGGTTGTAGAAGAGCTCGGCCGGGAGGCGGGGCTCGAGCAGGCGGGTGTCGACCTTCTGCAGGGCGATGTAGCTGCGGAAGGCGAAGCGGCGCCAGCCGAAAGAGACCGATTCCGGCTCGGCGCTCGACTCGACCGTTCGCAGGCCCCAGCCCCAGGCGTTGGCGAGCAGCTCCTCGCCGCCGACGCGGCGGTCCTCGAAGCCCCCGTCGCGCAGCAGCCGGCGCAGGTCGGCCGGGGCGAAAGCATGGACGTCGACTTCGCTCTCTAAAGCGTGGCCGTTGGACTGCTCGGCTTCGGGAATCAGGCGTTTCCTGGCTCCCACGACTCGGCGCCAAGCGGGCGCGGCGAGCATTCCCGCCCGCTTCGGCACGGCCGCCAGCCGGTCCCCGTAGCGGGAGGGCTCGCCGCAGAAGGCGATCACGCCGCCGGGGCGCAGAACCCGCCGGAACTCGGCGAAGGCCTTCTCGAGGTCGGGGATGTGGTGCAGGACCGCGTGGCCGAAGACGAGGTCGAAGCTCTCGTCGGCGAACGGCAGCTCCTCGGCTTCGGTGCCGACGGTGTCGACCTCGAGGCCGAGCGATGCGGCGGTTGTGGCCAGCCTCTTCAGCATGCCCGGCGAGATGTCGGTCGCGGTGAGCCGCTCGATCACCCCGAGCTGAAGCAGGTTGAGCGAGAAGTAGCCGGTGCCGGAGCCGATCTCGAGGCCGTCGCCGAAGCTGCGCCCCCGCAGGCCGCCGAGCGCCTTGACCAGCTTCAGGCGGACCTGCTCCTGACCGGTGTCGCCGAAGTCGATTCCCCACTTGGCGTCGTACTCGTCGGCCGCCGCGTCGTGGTAGCGGGTGTTGACGTCCTTGATGTGCTCCGCGGTGGCGGTTGGGGAGGCCGGCATCGGCCGGAACTCTACGCAGAAAGGCGTAATGCACGGAGCGCAGCCCGCGAATAGCGTTTCAGCGGTGAGCAGCGAGTATCTACAGCTGAACCAGCCTCCCGGCGTGCCGCCGTTGCCGCTGACCGGCGAGCGGACCCTGCCCGATGTGCCGGAGGAGAACTACTGGTACCGGCGTCACCTCGTCGTCTATGAGTGGATCGCGGCGCGGGTCGGCGGCAAGCGGGTCGTCGACATGGCCTGCGGGGAGGGGTACGGCTCCAGCGTGCTTGCCGGCTCGGCGGCGAGCGTGGTCGGCGTCGATGCCAACCCCGAGGCCCACGAGCACGCCCGCCTGCGCTACGTGGGCCCCAACCTGCGCTTCGAGCGCGACCTGGTCGAAGGCTTCTCAGAGCCCTGCGACGCGGTCGTCTTCCTGCAGACGATCGAGCATGTCCAGGACGCCGGGGCGATCCTCGAGCACTTCAAATCGATGCTCGCCCCGGGCGGCGCCGCCTACGTCTCGACTCCCAACCTGCTGACCCTGGCGCCGCCTGGGGCGGAGAAGTCCGACAACCCCTGGCACGTCCGCGAGTACCGGATCGAGGAGTTCCGCGAGCTCTGCGAGGCCCACTTCCCGACGGTCGAGATGCGGGGCCTCTTCCACGCCCGCAAGCTGCGCGCCCACGAGCTGGCGATCAAGCTCGGCTGGGACAGCGTCCACAAATCGCTGCGAGTCACCAAGCCGTTCTACGACCGCTTCACACCGGCGATCTCCGCTTCGGACTTCGCGCTCCGGCCCGACAACCTCGAAAGGGCCCTGGACTTCGTCGCCGTCTGTCATGCCTGACTCCGCCGGCGACCTGGCGATCGTCCTTCACTCCCACATGCCCTACGTGGAGGGCTTCGGGACCTATCCGTTCGGCGAAGAGTGGCTCTTCGACGCCGTGATCCGCTCCCACGTTCCCGTGCTCGAAGTCGCCGAGAGGCTGACGATGACGGTGACCCCGGTGCTCGCCGATCAACTCGAGGATCGCGGCGCCCAGGAGCGGCTGCGCGAGTTCCTGGCCCAGTGGCGAATCGGCGCCGCCGAAGCCGACCTGCGCGAGGTCCCGGACGAATGCAGAGACGCCTGCGAGGCGGAGATCATCCGTTACCGCAAGGCGCTGGAGTCGCTCGATGCGGTGGGGGGGAGCCCGCTGCGCCTGTTTCAGAAGGCGGCCGCCTCGGGCCGGATCGCGCTCGCCACCTCGGCCGCGACCCACGCGGTCTTGCCGATGCTGGCGACCAGGGAGGGGATGCGGCTGCAGCTCGACGCCGGCATCCGCTCCCACCGGCGCCGGTTTGGCTGGGACGGGGGCTTCTGGCTGCCTGAGTGCGCCTACGTCCCCGGTTTGGAGTGGCGGCTGGCCGAGCATGGAGTCGAGTGGTTCTGCGTCGATCAGAGCGCCCACCAGGAGCCCCTGGCGGCGCTGACGCCGGTGGCGACGGAGGCCGGGCCGGTGGCGCTGCCGATCGATTGGGAGGCGGTGAGCTGGCTCTGGTCGCTCGATGGCTACCCATCCGACCCGGCCCACGCCCAGTTCGCCGGCAAATCGCTGCGCGGGGTCCGGATCTGGAAGGTCGGCGGCGGTGGCTATGACCCGGCCGCGGCCGCGGCGGCCGCACGCCGCCAGGCCGGCGAGTTTCTCGGCGCGGTCGCGGAGCGCCTCCGTGGCTTCTCGGCGCGGGGCCGGCGCGGGCTGCTCTGCTTTGCGGTCGACACCGAGCTGCTCGGGCACTGGTGGTCGGAGGGGCCGGTCTGGCTGCGTGCCGTTTTGGAGGGGGCCGAGGAGGCGGGCGTGCGCCTGGTCACCGTGCCGCAGGCGCTGGCCGAGCACGAAGCGCTCGAGCGGCCGCTTGCCGCCTCGAGCTGGGGCGAGGACAAGGACTTTCACACCTGGGACTCACCTCCCGTCGCCGACCTCGCCTGGGGCGCGCGGCGGCTGGAGATAAGGCTGCTGCGGGCGCTCTCGGACGGCATGCGAGGCGGGGTGGCGGAGCGGGCGGCGCGCGAGCTGCTGGCCGCGCAGGCAAGCGACTGGGCGTTTCTCGATCAGCGTGGGGAGGCGGGCGACTACGCGTTCGAACGGGTCACGTCGCACGCCAGGGAGATGCTGGACGCCATAGACTCTCCCGACTCGACCGAACCGCGCCTCCGCGCCCTCGCCCCGGACCTGAGCATCTCCCCGCTCCTACAGCCGTGACCCGCGTACTCATCCTCTCCTGGGAGTACCCGCCACTTATCGAGGGTGGTCTCGCGCGCCACGTCCGCAAGCTGTCCGAGGCCCTGGTCGAGCTCGACATCGAGGTCCACGTCCTCACTCGCGGGGGAGAGGAGTCGCCCGCCGAGGAGAACTTCGGCGGTGTCGCCATCCACCGCATCCGCGAGCCGAAACGCCCGACCGACCTCGGCGAGTTCGTCGCCTGGGTCGAGCGCATGAACTCCGACATGCTGGCCGCCGGCGTCGAGCTCGGCGACCGCTACAGCTTCGACCTCGTCCACGGCCACGACTGGCTCGTCGCCAATGCCTGCGATCACCTCGCCAAGCGCTTCGGGGCGCCGCTGGTGACGACGATCCACGCCACCGAGCACGGCCGCCACCAGGGCTGGGTCGACAAGCATCCCCAGACCTACATCCACGGGGTCGAGCGCTGGATCACCAACCGCTCCGAGCGGGTGATCGCCTGCTCCCACTACATGCGAGAGCAGATCGCCGACATCTTCGGCGTCGAAGAGGAGCGGGTGACCGTGATCCCCAACGGAATCGACCCCGAAGACCTGCAGCCGCAGGATCCGGCCGAGCTGGTCCGGCTGCGGTCAGAGTTCGCCGAGCCCGGCCAGAAGCTGGTTCTGCTGATCGGGCGCCTCGTCTATGAGAAGGGCTTCCAGCTGGCCTTGGAGGCGATGCCGCAGGTGATCGAGCAGGTGCCGGAGACACGCTTCCTCGTCGCTGGCTCAGGGACCCATGAGAAGGAGCTGCATCGCCAAGCGGCCGAGCTGGGCCTGATGGAGCACGGCACTTTCGTCGGCTGGATCGGCGATGACGTCCTGCACTCGCTCTACCGGATCGCCGACCTCACCGTGGTCCCCTCGATCTATGAGCCCTTTGGCCTGGTGGCGCTGGAGGCGATGGCCTCAGGGTGTCCCTGCATCGTCGCCGACACCGGTGGCCTGCGTGAGGTCGTCCCTCATGAGGAGGCCGGCCTGCGCTTCCGCGCCCACGATCCCGAAGCCCTTGCCGAGGTCGCGATCCGCGTGCTCTCCGACGACGAGCTCGGCCGCCGCCTCGTCGCCGAAGCCTATGAGCACGTCCGCCGCTTCGACTGGGGCGATGTCGCCGAGCAGACGGCAGCGGTCTACGCCGACCTGGTCGGCAAGGCCAGCCGCGCCTGAGGGCCCAGCCGCCCCCGTTTGCAGGGAAGGGGCTAGGAGGGAGGGGCCAGGGTGGTCGAGGCCCCGGGATCTGGTTCGACCGGATCGGGCCAGCGCAGCTGCTCGGGCGCGTCTCGCATTCGCACGACCCGCGCCGGTATGCCTGCCACCACCGCGTTTGCCGGCACGTCTTTGGTGACGACGGCGTTGGTGCCGATGATCGAGTTGTCGCCGACCTGGACGCCGCGCAGAAAGCAGGCGCCGTAGCCGATCCAGACGTTGGAGCCGATCACGACGTCGCGCTTGTAGATCCCCTGCACCCGGATCGGGCGCTCGACGTCGACGACGCCGTGGTCGAAGTCGA
>DATCBF010000294.1:0-9662 GCA_036512025.1 Solirubrobacterales bacterium | reverse complement strand
CGACCGCGGCGGCCCGCAGCTCGCCGGCGGTTTCCAGGACCAGCGCCTGCTGAAGCCGGGGCGAGGCAGCCCCGGGCTCGGCGTTCTGCGCGCTCCGCGCCGCCGCGAGCGCGGCTGCCGCGTTACCGGCGCGGGCGTCGGCCTGGCTCTGTCGGACAAGCGTTTCGGAGGAGAGCGGGATCGCGATCGCCGCGATCGCCGCGATCGCGATCGCCGCGATCGCGATCCGGGCCGGCAGGCGGAAGCCCGGCGCCCTCTCCCGACCTGAGCCGCTCCCTGAAGTGATGAGGATCGAGGCGAGCAGGAGCAGCGCGACCGGCAGGACCGGGATCTGCCACATCCAGTCGAAGGCGGCGGTGAAGCAGAACGCCACGCAGCCCGCCAGGGCGGCGGCGAGCAGCGACCTTCTGCCCGGCTCGGCGCGGACGACGTTGCGGCCACCGCCGAGCAGGATCGCGAGCAGGAATGCCGAGAGCAGCAGCAGCCCGACTATCCCCAGCTCGCCCAGGGTCTGCAGGTAGAGGGAGTGGGTGTCGATCACCGCCTCTCCGGTGGTGCCGTTGCGGGCCCACCAATACTGGAAGGTGCCGGAGCCGGTCCCGGTCAGAGGCCTGGTGCGGTTCTCCTTCACCGCCTCGCTCCAGAGCTGGTAGCGGCTCTCGCCGGAGAAGCTCCCGAGGCGTCCGATGCCCCCACCCGGCTGGCTCGTCTGCTTGAACTGGCTCCAGGCGTTCGAGGCTCGGTCGGGGGCGTTGAGCGCTGCCGCGGCGATCACGATCGCGACCAGGGCGGTGAGCGCGGCGATCGCGGAGTGCCGGCGCGATACGGACGCCCAGCGGGGTCGCATGCCACGGAGGAGAGCAAGCGAGATTCCCGCCTGGAGAAGCCCGACGCCGGCGCAGACCACGATCGTCATCGCCAGCATCTCGCTGCCCTGGTGGTGAGCGGTGGTGGTGAGGAGGCCGTGTCTCAGATCGTCTCGCTGCACCGCCCCCCCGATCAGGATCGCCCCGCCACCGGCGGCAACCCCGAGGGTGAGGAGCTTCGGGAGGCGATCTGAGGCGAACGCGACGAAGAGGGCGAGGGCGACGATCGCGGCGGCGATGCCCCCGCGAGAAAGGGTGAAGAAGATCGTCAGGGCCATCGCCGGCAGCGTCGCGGCGGCGAGAGCGCGGGTGGCGACCGATCTGGCCCCGGTGGCGACCTGGAGCATCAGGGGAAGTCCGACCGCGACCAGCGCGGCAAGCCCGTTCCAGTAATTGAGGGGATAGGAGAGTCGTTCCTGCGAATCGGCGAGGAACCTCGCGGTCTGGTCCCCGGCCGGGAACCAGGCGGGGTGGAGCCGGGAGAGAAGGGCGATGACCGCGACGAAGGCGATTCCAGATCCGACCGCGGCGACCAAGCGGCCGGCGTCCCTGGGGCGGCAGGCGAACAAGGCAAGGGCGAAAACGCCGAGATAGGTGGCGATACGAGCCAGGTCGGCGGCGGTCTTCTCGGTGCTCTCGGTCCAGCCGAGGCTGATCGCCGTCCAGACAGTGAACGCCGCCAGCAACCCGAGCGCACACCAGGCGAGGGTTCCCGCCCGACCGCGCGGGAGGGCGCCGATCAGCATTCCGGCGAAGAGGATCCACCAGACGGCGATCCCGACCTGGTCGTGGACCAGTGGGTCATAGCCGCCGCCCTTGAGGCCGAGGTAGGCGATCAGGCCGAAGCCGAGCAGCCAGACAGAGAGGGCATTCCAGTCGATTCCGCGCAGGTGTTCGCGCGGCGCGGGGCGAGAAAGGGTCGAGGCGGCCTCCATCTGCTCTTATATACGTGCGACCGCGAAGAAAGCTGACGGCCGTCGGCAATTCGCTTCCGTCGCGCATCGATACATGGACAGGACACGACTAATCCTTGGTTTGCTGGCTGCGTCGGCAGTAGCTCTCTCCCCGTCCCTGGCGGTCGCCCAGTCCGTGGTCCCGCCGGGCAACTCCGCCGTCACCCAGTACACGGAGACGGTTCCGACGGCGGGAGGCGAAGCCTCCGCCGGCAAGGGCAAGCGGTCTCCCGCCAAGGTCCTCGGCACTGACAAGGCAAAGCAGCTGGAAGCGCAGGGACCGCAGGGCCAGGAAGCGGCGACCGTCGCCGCCGCGACGGCGCCGGTTGTCATCAGCGCCCCGGAAAGCGCCCCCGCCGGGCATTCTCACGCCGAGGGAGCCAAGCCAAGGGACAAGAACAAGAACAAGACCGCGGGCGGCGGCTCGATTGAGAACCCGCGCGCCACGTCCCCGTCCGCAGGCTCCGTCGGGGGCGGTCCGAGGCTGGCGGAGTCGAACGGGTCCTCCGGCCTGGGCGAGGTGGTCGGGCAGGCGGTTGGCTCGTCGTCATCGGGCCAGTCCGGCCTGCTGTTGCCGTTGGTCGTCCTCGCCACCGTATTCTGGGCATTCGCGTACCTGCGGCGGCGGAAACGACGGACCGCATAGATTCGCTGCGGCCAGTGTTCCCAGGGGATGGTCGCGATCGTTAAGCGCGCTCTTCGCCGCGGTGGGGCTCGGTTGTGGATCGGGGCGCTGCTGGCCGTCGGGGCTCTGTTTGTCTCCGTGGCCGCACCCGCAATGGCGCTCGCCCGCCCGCTCGTGACCGGCATTGCCGGCGTCGACCCTCTCAATCCGGTCACCTTTGACCAGTCGAGAGTCGCCGGAGCGCGGTTCGTGCACATCGTGGTTCCTTGGGCCGACGTCGCCCCCCGCAACGAGCCGGCGAGCTGGAAGCCGGAAGACCCCGCGGACTTTCACTACGAATGGGCCTGGCTGGACACCACCCTGACCGAGGCGATCGGGGGCGGCCTGACGCCGGTGCTGGAAATCTACGGGGCGCCATCTTGGGCCCAGAGGTGTCAGTCGCCCGCCGGGATGGAGGGTGTTCTCTGTAATCCCGACCCGGTGGCGCTGGCGGCTTTCGCGACGGCGGCAGCACGTCGTTACAGCGGTCATTTCGATGGCCTGCCCCACGTCGTTTTCTGGCAGGCCCTGAACGAGCCGAATCTGAGCCTCTTCTTCAATCCCCAGTTCGAAGGCGGCAAGCCCGCTTCACCGAGGCTGTACCGGGCCCTGATCAACGCCTTCTACGCGGCCGTCAAGTCGGTCGACCCCTCGAACCTCGTGCTGACCGCCGGCCTCGGCCCGATCGCCGTCCCCCATTACACGATCGGCCCGATGCGCTTCGCCCGCCTGCTTCTCTGCATGAAGGGGCGGCATCATCCCCGTCCCACGGGCGGAAACTGCGATGGCGGTGTCCACTTCGACATCCTCGACGTCCATCCGTACACGACCGGGGGGCCGACTCACAGAGGGGGTCCGGACGATGTCGAGCTCGGGGATATCCCCAAGCTGCAGAGCCTCCTGAGAGCGGCCGATCGGGCCGGCAGGATCCAGGGCCAGTTCAAGCGAACCCCCCTCTGGATCACCGAGTTCTCCTGGGACTCGAAGCCGCCCGATCCCGGCGGGCTGTCGATGAAGATCGAGACCCGGTGGCTGGCGGAAGCGCTCTACCGGTCCTGGCGGGCGGGTGTGAGCCACTTCTTCTGGTACGGCCTCCGCGACGAACTGCCGGGCCCGGGTCAGTCGTTCAGCGAAACGCTGCAGTCGGGCCTCTACTTCCGGGGCGCGACCCTCGAACAAGATCGGCCGAAGCCGTTCCTCTCCGCCTTTCGCTTTCCCTTCGTCGCCTATCCCCGTAAGGGTGGCCTCTTCTTCTGGGGCCGGACGCCGACCAGTGAAGGTGGCAAGGTCACTATCCAGATCCTTCGCCACGGAAGCTGGCGCCAAGCGTCCACGGTGCTCGCCGGCGCCGATGGGGTCTTCAGCGGCGTCGTCCCGACGACCTACGGGCGTGACCAGGAAGGGAAGGCTCGAGCGCGCTTCGCGGGCACGACCGCACCCCCGTTCTCGATGCGCCCGGTGAAGGACTTTTCCCAGCCGCCGTTCGGCTGATTCGAGCTGTGCCAGTTAGCCGCTCGCGGGCTGCTCCAGCCTGGAGCGGAGTTTGCGCAGCGAGCGGGAGAGGATCTGCTGGACGTTGGCCAGGCTGAGACCGGTCAGTGAGGCGATCTGCGGGCCCGCCATGTCGGCGCCGAAGCGCAGGGCGAGGATTTCGCGATCGCGTGGGGAGAGTGTCGCCAGGGCATCCGCCAGAGCGGGATCGATCCCCAGGTCGGGCTGGGGGATCTCGCTTCCGAGCCGCTCCTCGGCAACCGCGTCGAGCGATTTGCCCTGCTCGGAGTTGGCGCCACCGCGGTAGTGGTCGACCAGCATGTTGCGCGCGATCGCCATCAGCCAGACGCCCAGGGCCGCCCGCTCTGGGTCGAAATTCGCCCAGGCGCGCAGCGCCCGCTCGAAAGTCTGCTGCGTCAGGTCCTCGGCATCGCCCCGGTTGGCGACCCGGTAGGCGAAGAAGCCATAGACGCTTGAGACCTGGTCTTGGTAGGCGTCGCCGAAGTCCCGGTTCATCTCGATGGGAGGGTAGTCGCCGAGCGGGTCGTTGAGCCCAGGCTCCATGCCCCAGCCAGGTGGCCTCATAATCCGTGGATGCCTTCGACGATCGCGCGCGCTCTGGCGGCTGTCTGCCTGATCATCGGCGGGCTGATGGCGATCGGGCCGTGCTCCGCGACCGCATCGACCCTGCCGCCGGGCTTTCAGGACGAAACCGTCTTCGAAGGCCTGCAGGAACCGACCGCGATCCGCTTCGCGCCAGATGGCAGGGTCTTCGTCGCCGAGAAGCCGGGCCTGATCGTCGTCTTCGACAGCCTCCAGGACACCACCCCGACCGTATTTGCCGACCTTCGCACCCAGGTCTTTGACCAGGGAGATCGCGGCATCCTCGGGCTTGCGCTCGACCCGGACTTCAGCGCGAACCATTACGTCTACGCCCTCTACACCTATGACCACCTGCTTGGCGAAGCAGCTCCGGCGCCGAAATGGGGACAGCCGAACCAGGCCGGCGATCCCTGTCCCAAACCCGAAGATGCCGATGTCGACGATTGCCCTGTCAGCGGCCGGCTCGTGCGTCTGACCGGCGAAGGCGACCACGCGGTGAAGGAAGAAGTCGGAGGAGAACAGGTCCCCTCGGAGGATGTCCTGGTCGAAGACTGGTGTCAGCAGTTCTCCTCGCACTCGATCGGCGACCTGCAGTTCGGGCCCGAAGGGGCGCTGTTTGCCAGCGGCGGCGACGGCGCCAGCTTCAACGACACCGACTACGGGCAGTTCGGCTGGCCTCAGAAGAACGAGTGCGGCGACCCGCCCGGCCAGGTCGGCGAAGAACTGACCCCGCCGACCGCCGAGGGTGGCTCGCTGCGCGCCCAGAACACCGAAAACCTCGACGGCTCGATCATCCGCGTCGATCCGGAGACGGGCGAAGGAATGCCGGAAAACCCGATGGCGTCCAGCCTCAATCCCAACCGGCGGCGGATTATCGCCTACGGCTTCCGCAACCCGTTCCGCTTCGCGATCGACCCCGAGAGCGACGAGGTCTACACCGGCAATGTCGGCTGGTACACCTACGAGGAGATCGACCGCTTCTCGACTACGCCCAGCCCGGCTTACAACTCGGGCTGGCCGTGTTTCGAGGGCCCGGGGCCGACGCCGGGCTTCGACAGCCTGGGTCTCGAAGTCTGCGACAACCTCTATGAAAATGAAGGCGCCGGCTTGACCGCGCCTCCGTTCTTCTACTACGAACACGAATCGGGCGTGACGCCTGGAGACACCTGCCCCACCGAATTCGGGTCGGCGATCGCCGGGCTCGATTTCTACGAGGGCGACGCCTTCCCGGCCTCCTATAAAGGCGCGCTCTTCTTCTCGGACCCGGTGCGGCAGTGCATCTACGTCATGTTCCCCGGCGCAGACGGCAGGCCCGATCCTTCGACGACGACGCCCTTTCTGACCGGAGGTGGCCTCTATCCCGGGGTCGACGTCCAGGAAGGGCCCGAAGGCGCGCTCTTCTACGTGAAGCTCTTCGGCGAAGAATATGGGCCTGGCGAGGTCCATCGAATCTTCTACTCATCGGGCAACCAGCCACCGGTGGCCCACCTCAAAGTGGACCACGAATGGAGCGCCGGAGACCTGAACGCCGAATTCGACGCCACCGGATCGACCGATGCCGATGGAGAACAGCTGGAATACGAATGGGACGTGAACGACGACGGGAGCTTTGCGCCCCCGACGACCGACGGCACCATCGACGAGGCTTATGCCGACTCCCAGAATCACACCGTCGCGGTGCGAGTGAGGGACGGACACGGCGCGACCAGCATCGACCGGATCACCGTATATCCGCACGACACGCCGCCGCAACCGACGATCGTGGAACCGAGCCCGAGCCTCGAATGGCACGTTGGTGAGCCGATCTACTTCGAAGGCGCCGCCGAAGACAGCGAGGACGGGCCGCTGCCGCCCAGCAGCCTCGGCTGGAACTCCCGCCTCTACCACTGCCCCTCCGCTTGCCATGTCCACCCGCTCCAGGCCTTCACGGCGGTCGATTCCGGGACGCTGATCGCCCCCGATCACGACTATCCCTCTCGGATCGCCTTGGCCCTGACCGCGACCGACTCGCGGGGCCTGGAGGCGAGCACGACAGTCGAAATCTACCCGCACCCGGTTGTGTTGACGGTCGAATCCGACCCTCCTGGCCTGACGCTCTCCGCCGGTCAGTTGACCGGCGCCACCCCCTTCGCGCTGACTGCGATCGAAGACTCGAAAATCACCCTTGTCGCTCCCCCGGCCGGAGAACTGGAGGGCCACGACTACACCTGGACCGGCTGGTCGGACGAAGGCGAGCGTGTCCATACGGTTGTGGCCGACCATGCCGCCTCCTACCGGGCCATGTACGCGCCCCTGAAAGAACCGGGCGCAGGGACGGGAGACGAACAGCCCCCAGCGCCAAAAGGGGAGGTCGCCCCGCCTCTCGCAGCCCCGAACACCCTGCTCGGCAGGCATCCGGCGAGGCGGACCCCCAAGCCAACCGCGAAGTTCACCTTCTCATCCAGCGAGCCCGGCGGGACCTTCCGCTGCAAGCTCGACAGCGCCCCGTTCAGGCCGTGTCGGTCCCCGCGGGAGCTCAAGAACCTCAAGCCCGGTAAGCACACCCTCAAGGTCGAGGCGGTCGATGCGCAGGGGAATGCGGACCCAAGCCCGTTCACCTTCGGGTGGACCGTCGTTCCGCCGAAGTCGCAGTCGCCTCACCAGCCCGCCTAGGGTCGGCGGAAATCGCTGCTCGCCCTGGCGGCGAGCGCATCTTTCCCCCGTGGCGGTGTTTAGGCTGCGGGTCGATGAGACTGCGAGTCACAACCGCATCGGTTGCCGTTGGCGCCGCTCTTTTCGCTTTCACGGCTGTGGCCGGGGCGACGATGGTCGGGATCTACCGCAACAGCATGGAGACCACGGCCCAGCGCAGCCAGCTGATCAAGCTCTCGGGTCGTAGCTGCGTGCGTGGGGGCTCCAACCACGCCCTGCGGATCGCGATCGGCAAGCGCACCAAGGAGTGCTCCTATCGCACGCCGGTAATCGGCAGGGACCTCGAGATCGCCGCCACTGAGAGGCTGCTCAGCGGCACTCCCGCGCCACTCCAGCACAAGGCTTTCCTCGGCCTCGAGCTGAGAGCCGGCGGCGGCGCGCAGTATCAGCTCGCGGTTTACCCGCTGCAGCAGAAGGTTCAGCTACGGAAGAACCTGAGCGGTGGAGCGGTGGAATACCTGGCGATCGAAAAAGCCGTCACTTCCGTCAAGGGCATCAACGAAGCCAACCAGCTTCGTCTCAGCGCGGTCAACATCACCTCGGGCCCAGAACGGGGTCAGGCCCAGCTGCGAGGCTACGTCGGAGGCACGCTCGTCGTCGAAGCCACCGACGCCGGCGCCGGTGAATTGAGCGGCCGCGCCGCCGCCGTCTCCGCCGGGTCGGCCAACAACTCCACCGGCCTCCTCGCCAGCATCGACGATGTCGTCATCCGTGTGCCGAGTCCGTTTTAGAGTCCCTGAGTAGTGAGTGTAAGCTGGCTATGTTTGAGCGAGCCGTTTCTTGAAGGGACCAGTTTTGAGAGCGGAGAAAATTATAGGCCGCAGAAGTTCCACGGCGCCCAAAACCGTGCGGGTGGGAGAGTTTGCGGCTAAGGCGCTGGGCGCGGCGTCCGGGGAGGACTCGGCAGACTTTTCGCGCTCTTTGGCCCAGGCGATGCGCTATTACCTCGCCGACGGAGGATCCGGGAGAGCCGAGTGGGCATACCCGGGTTTTCTCCAGGCTGGTCAGGCCGATCGGACGGTTGAGGCGCAGATCGAGATCGATGACGCGGTCTGGGATGCCTTCTCTGACGAGGCGGACCGGCAAGGAGTGCCCACCGATCAGCTCCTTCAGCATGCCGCTCTCTACTTTGCCGCGGATCGAGATGCCGGGCGCCTGACCCAGCGCATCGCCGACGATCTCGGCCAACCAGAGGCCTAGCGCGCCACGACAGGCACCGCGCCGAGGGCCTGAAGGTTCGCCTGAAGGCTGAGCCTCCCGCGGTGGTGGAGTCCGTGGATCGAGCTTTCCGTCTTTTTCAGGATGTCGGCAATCTCAAGCGGCGAAAGGCCGACTATGTGCCTCAGGATCAAGACCTCTCGTTGCTCCTCGGGTAGTTGCTCCAACGCGTCGTGAAGATCGCGCCCGCGCTCATGGCTGACCCGACCATGCTCGTCATCTTGGATGCGGAGATCCTCACAGGGCGTCATTCGTCGTGCCCGCAGGTGATCCAGTGCCGCGTTGCGGGCGACTCGCAGGATCCAGGCGGCGAAGGGCACCTCCCGAGGCTCGTACTTGCGGATCGCCTTCATCAGCTTCATGAAGACGTTCTGGGTGATGTCCTCGGCCTCGTGGTGATCCTGGACGAAGCTTCGAACGTAACGGAGGACGTCTGCGGCGTAGCGGACATAGAGGAAATGCAGCGCCTCCATATCCCCGTCTTGAGCGCGGGCGACCGCGGCTCGGACAATTTGGCTGTCACCACCGGCCGCCCGAGAGGGAAGTCGATCAACGGCATCCACTGGATCGGATCGTTTATTAGTCAAAGCTCCCCTACCGCACCATCCCGAGTGCTCTTCAGCGTGCGGGCCGGAGCCCCAAGCGATGAAGTGGGGTCCAGCTTAAGGAGAAGCAGATGTTTGTCAAGGCGAGCTGATGTTTGTGGATATCCAATATTCGTCCAAATCTCCCACTTGCCCTCAAGCCGGTCATCGCTGAGTATGGATTGAGCCGAAAGGGATGCAAGGCTGAACTTAGGAGGATTCGTTGGCTCGCATACGGAAGCTTTCCAGGTCATGAGGGAGTTGTAGGGATGGCGAAGAACGTGAAATTTGCACTTGGGAAATTTGCCTGTCTCTGCATCGATTCCCGCCATGGGGACGATCTCGAGGCCGGCATGGAGCTGGCGTTACGCCATTACTGGAGCCGGCTCAGGTCGAGGCAGGCGCCGGTTGGGTTCCCAGATTTTCGCCGCGATCTCGAGGCGGAAGGCCCGGGGGTCGACTTGGAGCTGTCGGTCGACGATGAGATTCAGGCAATGCTCGGTGGAGAGGCTCGTAAGCACGGGGTTTCGGTTGATCGGATGGCGGCTCACGCCGTATTCGTCTACCTGGTGGATCTTGAATCGGGCTCACC
>DATCBF010000293.1:0-2125 GCA_036512025.1 Solirubrobacterales bacterium | reverse complement strand
CGGCGACGCCAAGGCCAAGGAGTACGCCCACACCACCCAGGTGGCGATGGAGACCTGCTCGACCGAAAACAGCACCGGTTCGTACACGGGCTGCGATCTGACCGCACTGCGGGCGATCGAGCCGACGATCCCGACGACGGGCGTCGAAGCCACCGTTGGAACGCCGACTAAAGGCTACACGATCACCACCACAGGCTCTGCCGGTAAATTTTCGATTGTCCGGTCTGAATCAGGTGCCATTTCGTTTACCTGTAACGAAAAAGGCAAGGGCGGCTGTCCCTCGAGCGGTAACTGGGGCGAATAGCAGTCCAATTGAACAGCGCCTGGTATAGCCAAGCGTGAGGTTCTCCGAGGGGCGGGCTTTATGCCCGCCCCTCGTTCGTTCGTCCAGAAGTGCGCGAATGCCTCAGTGAAGCCGGCCCGTGGCCGACATCCGGCTGTAGATGATCTCCTCAGCCACCCGAACCTCGCTCGGAATGCTTGTCGCGATCTCGCTGTTGATCCCCGCGGCAGCGCAGGCCGCGGCTCCTCAGACGCCGGCGCTGACGGGGACCAACCCGACATCTCCAGGACTTTCGTCGACGCCACGCGTGATGGGTTTCGCGGACGGAGTCAGCCCCCAGGTCGTCCATACCTTCAATGTCGGGGTTGGAGGCGGCGCCATGACCTCGGCGGTCAACCCCGGCAGCACGATCACGATCTACGCCGACGATCCCACCTGCAGCGATGAATCCGCGGTTGCCGGGCACGGATTCTCCCTTGAATTCGAGAACTCGGGTATCGAACTGACCACGCCGGTCAAAACCGGCGTGGTCACAACTCTCTACGCGGACCAGAGCGATGCGACCGGCACTTCGGGTTGCTCGGCTGGGTTCCCTTACCGACAGGTGACCGGGCCGCCAAGCGCGCCGAGCCTGCTCTCTGTCAGTCCTGTCTCGCCGGCGAACGACAACAGCCCGAGCCTGATCGGCAATGCCGAGGCCGAATCGACAGTCTCGATCTACGCGACTTCAAACTGCTCCGGCGCCGCGATCGCATCCGGCACAGCAAGCGAATTTGCCGAAGGCCTTCAGGTCTCGGTACCCGACAACTCGACGACGACTTTCTCCGCCGCAGCTGTCTGGGCGGGCCTTGCTCCGGTCTGTTCCAGTTCGTCGATCACCTACCAGGAGGTCTCGCCGGCGACCGGCGGCGAACAGCCGCAGCCGCCGGTCGCCGAGAAACCTCCGACGGAAGGCCCGGCCGCGCTTTCAGGACAGGGCGCGCTTCCTGCTCCGCATCTACGCTTGTCTCCGGAATCGCGGGCCAATGACAACACCCCTCTGGTCTCCGGCGCTGCCCCTGGCGCGGCAACCGTGAGGATCTTCGACAACGCTTCCTGCTCCGGCGCGTTTGTTGCCAAGGGCCCGATTGCCCAGCTCGCAGCGGGTTTCCCCGTTCAGGTAGCCGACAACACGGTCACGCACTTCTACGGAGTTGCCTACGATGGCGCCGGCAGGCCTTCCACATGTTCCCCTACGCCTGCGACTTACACCGAGGACTCGACACCGCCGGTGACCCGGATAACGCTGGGCCCCGGGACCAAGACCCGCATCCGCAATCCCGTCTTCCGCTTTACCGACACGACGGAAGAGATCGGCACGACCTTTCTCTGTCGGATCGACAAGGGAGCGTGGAAGGCTTGCCAGACTCCCTGGCGCCTGCCGCGCCTGCGCCGCGCCGGCCACGTCGTCAGCGTCACGGCCGTCGATGCCGCCGGGAACTCTGAGCTCAGCGCCGTCAGGCGCCGCTTCAAAGTCATGGCCTTCCCCGCCTTTGGCTCTCTCGGCCTTCGGCGACGGTGAGTCCGCGACGGTTTTCATGCAAGGTCAAAGCTCGCTCAGGAGCAGTCGATATCCCTCATGTGAAACGTCCAACTGAGGAGGAATTGACGATGTTGCAGAGTTTGCGTAGGCGGGTCTCAACTCGCCTTAAGGGCGACGGCGAGGCCGGCTTCACGCTGATCGAGCTTCTCGTCGTGATGCTGATCCTCGGGATCCTAGCCGCGATCGCGCTGCCCGCGTTCTTCAACCAGAAGAGCAAGGCCGGCGACGCCAAGGCCAAGGAGTACGCCCACACCACCCAG
>DATCBF010000292.1:0-6555 GCA_036512025.1 Solirubrobacterales bacterium | reverse complement strand
GCGGCGGCCGACCCTGCTGGAGGCCTTCACCTATCGCTACCGCGGCCACTCCGCCGCCGACCCCGAGATCTACCGCGAGCGCGAGGAGGTCGAGGAGTGGCGGGCCAAGGACCCGATCGAGACCTTCGCCCGGCGCTGCGTCGAGGCCGGCGTCCTGGGCGAGCGCGAGGTGCAGGCGATCCGCGACGAAGCCGAGAAGGCGGTGCTGGCCGCGGTCGAGTTCGCCGAGGCCTCGCCGGAGCCGGCGCTCGACACGCTCTACGAGAACCTCTACGCGGTCGGCGAGAGCGAGGCCTGGTACGCGGTCGACGAGCGCAGCCCCGAGCCGCACCGCGGCGAGCGTGAGTCGGCGATGCCCGACGCCGCCCGCGAGCTGGCCGAAGCCGGGGCCGCCTACGCGGTGCAGCCGGAGGGGCCACGCCCCAACCCGGCCACGCATGGAGATGCCCAGGAGGGCGTCGAGGCGGAGGTCGCCGCCGAGCGTGAGTCGGAAGGCGACGACGGGGGGCCTGAGCGCGCGATCAACGCCGAGGGCGGGCAGAGCTGATGGCGACGCTGCGAATGCGAGAGGCGCTGCGCGACGCGATGGCGGAGGAGATGCGCCGCGACGAGGCGGTCCTCATCATGGGCGAGGACGTCGGCGTCTTTAACGGCGCCTTCAAGGTCTCCGAGGGCCTGCTCGAGGAGTTCGGCGAGCGGCGGGTTCGCGACACCCCGATCTCGGAGAACTCGATGGTCGGCATCGGGGTCGGCGCGGCAATGGGCGGGCTGCGGCCGATCGTCGAGCTGATGACGGTCAACTTCGCCCTGCTCGCCCTCGACCAGATCGTCAACCACGCCGCCGCGATCCCCTACATGTTCAACGGCCAGGCGCGGGTGCCGATGGTGATCCGGATGCCGGGCGGCGGCGGCCACCAGCTCGGGCCGACCCACTCCCATAGCTTCGAGGCGCTCTTCCTGCAGGTGCCGGGGCTGCTCGTCGCCTGCCCCTCGACCCCGGCCGACGGCAAGGCGCTGCTGAAGACGGCGATTCGCGACGACAACCCGGTTGTCTTCATCGAGCACGAGGGTCTCTACGGTGTCCGCGGCGAGGTCGGCGACGATGATGAAGTGCTCCCGTTTGGCAAGGCGGCGGTGCGACGCGAGGGCGGCGACGTGACCATCGTCGGCGTCCTGAAAATGGCCCAGGTGGCGACGAACGCGGCAACTCAGCTCGCCGACGAGCACGGCGTCGAGGCCGAGGTGATCGACCCGCGCACGCTGCGCCCACTCGACCTCGACACGATCCTCGAGTCGGTGCGCAAGACCAACCGCGCGGTGATCGTCGAGGAGGGCTGGCCGCACGGCGGCGTCGGCGCCAACCTGGCGACACTGATCACCGAGCAGGCCTTCGACGACCTCGACGCGCCGGTGCAGAGGGTGACCGGAGCCGATGTGCCGATGCCGTATTCGAAGCGGCTGGAGCAGGCAGCTATTCCGCATGAGGAGCACGTGGTCAAGGCGGCCCTGGCGGCATTGGAGGGATCGACCTGATGGCTGACGTGGTCATGCCCCGACTTTCGGACTCGATGGAGGAGGGCACGGTCTTGCAGTGGCTGAAGAGCGTGGGGGACGAGATCGCCGTCGGGGACGAGATCGTTGAAATCGAGACCGACAAGGCGAACATGGCTTACGAGAGCGACGTGGCCGGGACGCTGATCGAGATCGTCGCCGAGGAGGGCGAGACGTTGCCGATCGGCGAGGTCATCGCCCGGGTCGGCGATCCCGGGGAGAAGGCTGAGGGGAAGAAGTCGAAGAAGGGGAAGGGCAAGAAGGACAAGGGTGAAGGGATCGAGGGATCGGCCGCGGGTCCTGCCATGGGGGAAGGGGGGGCGCTGCGGGCGGAGGGCGCGTCCTCGACCCCCCCTTCCCCCGCGCCACCCGCGGTTGAGTCCGTCGAACCGCCCGCCGGATCAGATGGCGACGGCCGTCCGAAAGCGTCCCCGCTCGCCCGGCGTGTCGCCAAAGAGAAGGGCCTGGACCTCTCATCCCTCACCGGCTCAGGACCCGGCGGTCGGATCGTCAAGGCCGATGTGGACCGGGCCGCTTCCTCCGCGGGGGATGGGGGGGCAGGGGGGCCGAGAACGGACGCCGTGCGCCCGCCCGCAAGCCCGCCCGCCCTGGCGGCGCCCGCGGCCGACACCCTCAGTCCCGAAACAGCAAAGGGCCAGACGACTTATGAGGATCTCTCGAAGCTTCAGGCGACTATTTCGCGCCGGATGGCGGAGTCGAAGGCGACCGCGCCGCACTTCTACCTCTCGGCCGAGATCGACATGAGCCGAGCGGTGCAGGCACGGGCGCGGATCAAGGAGTCGGCCGGAGAGGGCGAAGTGGTGCCCTCCTTCAACGACATGGTCGTCAAGGCCTGCGCTTTGGCGCTGCGCGAGTTCCCGCGCGCCAACGGCGCCTACCGCGACGGCCGCTTCGAGCTCTACTCGCGGGTCAACGTCGGGATCGCCGTCACCGGCCAGGATGCGCTGGTGGTGCCGACCGTCTTCGATGCCGACGGCAAGGGCCTGCGCCAGATCGCGACAGAGTCGCGGGCGCTGGCGCAGCGGGTGCGCGACGCTCAGATCACGCCGCCCGAGCTCTCCGGCGCCACCTTCACCGTCTCCAACCTGGGGATGTTCGGAATCGACAGCTTCGCCGCCGTGATCAACCCGCCGCAGGCGGCGATCCTTGCCGTCGGCGCGATCAAGGAGCGCCCGGTCGTCAGCGACGGCCAGCTCGCCTCAGCCCACCTGATGCAGGTCAACCTGGCCTGCGATCACCGCATCCTCTACGGCGCCGACGGCGCCAGATTCCTGGCCCGCATTCGCGAGCTTCTGGAAGAACCGGTCTTCCTCGCCCTCTGAGAGGGCGAGTGGCGCTGCGCATATCGGCGTCCTCGGTCGCTTGCGTGCAGAGCACGCGGCCCTTGATCTGCTTGGCCACACGCCCTCTCAGCAAGTTTTTTTCGCGCCGGTCACAGCGTTCCAGGCACTTCCAAGGGAGAAGTCCGCTGATACGCGCAGGATCCCGGGGTGCGAAGCGCGAGCGACCGTCCACTCTCCTCGCCGCAGGATGCAGCCGGCCCCGCGGCTGATCGACCAGTAAGGGGTGAAGTTGACGCGGATCAGGAATTCGCCCGGCCGTTTGACGTCGAGCGAGAAGCCCTGCCTGCCGACCCAGCGGGTGCTCGCGACGGCGGCGCCCATTGCCTGGACCAGGGGTTTGGGGTCTCGCACGGCGTAGATCCGCCAGTGCGGCGAGCGCCAGCGGGGAATCAGGTAGCGCGGGGCGCCGAGGATCAGCCGCCGCTCGGCCACCGAGGAGTAGTCGAGCGGGGCGTTGGGCAGGGCGACATAGGAGATCGCGTTGGCCCGCAGCCAGGCGCTGTAGGAGCTGTCGTTGAGCGGTGTGTCGGCGTCGTTGTAAAAGATGTCGTCGCGGGTGGTGTCGAGCTGGCGCAGCCAGCCGCGCGCCAGCTCGAAGCCCGGCGCCAGATAGGCGGACTCCCAGTGGTTGGCCGTCGGCGGCACCTCGATCCGGGCGCCCTTGGCGCCGTGTTCGCGCAACCAGCTCGCCGCCGGCTGGAAGAAGGCCGCCGTTGTCGAAGGGTCGCCGACGCTGCGAGCGATCTGGCTGACGCTGGCGGTCAGCTGCCAGTAGAGGCCGCCGGCCAGGACCAGGGCCAGGACCCAGGCCGAGACACGCGGCCGCCGCGCCAGGACGACGGCGGCCAGGACCGGGCCGCCGAACAGCGCTCCCAGCCGCACCGCGTTGCCCCCGACCGGGTTCGGGGCCAGCCAGAGCAGCGTCGCCGCCAGCACGTAGGCGCACAGCACCCAGCGCAGCTGGCGCTCCTCGCGGCCGAGACCCCGGGTGACGAACAGCGCCCCCCCGCACCAGAGCGGGATCGCGATGTAGGAGGAGAAGGCGAAGGGGAACTGGCCCGGCTCGGGGAAGGCAAGGTTGGGGAGGACGATCAGCCCCAGGGCGATCGCCGAAACCCAGAGCGCGGCCCGGTTGAACGGGCGGCCGCGCTCCAGCGCCCCGACACCGACCACGCCGGCGAGGAAGACGGCGGCGACCGGGCTGGCCAGGGCGCAGCCCGCGGCGGCGGCGAGCGTCAGCTTGCGGCGATCGACCCGCAGGAAGCGCAGCGAGGCGAGGCCGAAGGCCACCCCCAGGGCAAAGGTCAGCTGCCCGTCGGCGAGCAGGGTGACGACTCCGGCGGCGAACCAGAGCGTCGCCAGACGCGCCGCCCTCCCCCAGCGGTCCTGGACGAGGCGGTCGAAGAAGTAGGAGGAGCTGACGACGCTGAGCAGACCGACGACCTGCGGCCCGAGAACCGACGCCAGCGGCGGGAAGAGGACGCTGTAGGTGAGGGTGTAGTGACCGCCGTACCAGCTGCCGTTCCAGATCGCCAGGCCGCCGCGCTGGAACAGCTCGGTGCGGAAGACCTGGGCCGCGAGGTCGCCGACCTGGGGGTTCCAGGCCAGCATCAGGGCAGCGAGCACCGAGCTGACAGCCACAGCCGGGAGCCATTCGGGTCGTAGAGCCTTGGACCGGACCATCAGCGAGAAGACAAGGATAAGGGCGCGGCATGCGACGATTTCAAGCGTGAGCGAGGAAATCCTGGTTGTCCGCTGTGGAACCGTGCCCTACGACAAGGCCCGCGACGCTCAGCGCAGGCTGGAGCAGGCGCGCCAGGCCGGCACGATCCCCGATGTCCTGCTGCTGCTCGAGCACTACCCCGTCTACACCCGCGGCCGCCGCTCGACGCCGGACGAGCTGCCGATGGGAGTCGATTGGTACGAAGCGCAGGGAATCCAGGTCCGCGACACCGACCGCGGCGGCCGCGTCACCTACCACGGGCCAGGGCAGCTGGTCGCCTACCCGATCGTCAGCCTCAGGCCCTACGGCGACGACGTCCACGAGTACGTCCGCCGCTTGGAGCGGGTGGCGATCGAGGCGCTGGCCGGGCACGGCGTGCGAGCGCAGACGATCGAGGGCCTGACCGGCGTCTGGACCGCGGGCGACCCACCGGCGGCGGGTCGGGGGATCGAAAACGGGTCTATGTCTCCCGCTTCAGGCCCACCGGCGTCGAAGATCGGGTCGATCGGGGTGCACGTCAGCCGCGGGGTCACCACGCATGGGCTCGCCGTCAACGTCGACTGCGACCTGCAGCCCTTCGAGTGGATCGTGCCCTGCGGGATCGAGGGGGCGCGGATGACCTCGGTCGCTCGCGAGCGCAGCGCGCCCAAGAGCGTCGACGCCTTCGCCGACACAATCGCCGCCCGCTTCGGCGAAGTCTATGACCGCGTCCCGGTTGCCACCGAGCCGGCCGCGCTCGACCAGCGCCTGCCGGTCGCTACGCTCAGGTCGTCGTCATGACCGAGGCCTCCGAGCGCATCCACGTCACCCGCTCCCGCGCCAAGCCGGGAGGGACCGCCGCCGAGGCCGACGGCGCCATCCCCTTCCGCCGCGCCCGCAAGCCGCCGTGGCTGAAGGTGCCCGCTCCCGGTGGGCCGACCTACCGCCGGCTGAAGTCGATGCTGGACGGCGACAACCTCCACACCGTCTGTGAGGAGGCCAACTGCCCCAACGTCGGCGAGTGCTGGGAGCGCGGCACCGCGACCTTCATGATCCTCGGCGACGTCTGCACCCGCCGCTGCGGCTTCTGCAACGTGAAGACGGGTGTGCCGACCTGGAACGACCCACTTGAGCCGTTGCGGGTCGCCAACCAGGTGAAGAAGATGGGGTTGCGCCATGCGGTCGTCACCTCGGTCGACCGCGACGATCTGCCCGACTACGGCGCCGGCGCCTTCGTCGGCGTGATCCGCTCGATCCGGATGATGGCGCCGGGCTGCAAGGTCGAGATCCTCACCCCGGACTTCCGCGGCCAGGAGATGCCGCTGGCCAAGGTGATCCATGAGCGCCCCGATGTCTTCAACCACAACGTCGAGACGGTGCCTCGGCTCTACCCGAAGGCGCGCCGCGGCTCGCAGTTCCTGCGCTCCGCCCGGGTCCTGCGCCTGGCGAAGGAGATGGGAGGCGACGCGGTCGTGACCAAGTCGGGCCTGATGGTCGGGCTGGGCGAGAGCTTCGAGGAGATGGTCGAGACCTTCGGCCTGCTGCGCGAGCACCGGGTCCAGGTGCTGACCGTCGGCCAGTACCTGCGCCCGACCGAGAACCACCTGCCCGTCGACCGCTACTGGCACCCGGAGGAGTTCGAAGCGCTGGAGGAGGCGGCCTATGAGTTGGGCTTCGAGTCGGTCGCCGCAGGCCCCCTGGTCCGCAGTAGCTACCACGCCGATCAGAACCTGCCAGAAGCCTCGCTCGCAAGCTGAACCGCAGCCGCGAATCTGCAAGGATCGGATGGTGAGCCGGGGTCGAATCGTCGTCTTGTCAATGGCCCTGGCCGGATTGCTGAGCGTGGCCATCCCGGCGCTCGCTTTGGGCCGGATCGCATACGTCACCGGCGCCGATGGCGGGCAGGAGGGCGGCCCGTTCGTCGTCCCCGTCGACCTC
>DATCBF010000291.1:0-6651 GCA_036512025.1 Solirubrobacterales bacterium | reverse complement strand
CGCCGAGGCGGGCGCCGACCTGATCGACATCAACATGGGCTGCCCGGTGCGCAAGGTGCGGCGGACCTTTCGGACCGGGCAGCCCATGTTGATGTCGATCAGGTCGGCGCCCGCTTCGGCCGCGATCGCCGCGCCCGAGCGCATCACCTCGGCGTCATGGCCAAAGAGCTGGATCGAGACCGGGTGCTCGTCGGGGTGGATCCGCATCAGCTCGCGCAGGGTTCGCTCGTTGCGGTGGTGAAGGCCGAAGCTGGAAACCATCTCCGAGACGGCAAGCCCGGCGCCGTGGCGTTTGGCCTGCAGGCGCACGAACCAGTTGCCGATCCCCGCCAGCGGGGCGAGCAGGACGCGGTTTGAGATCTCGACTCCCCCGATTTCAAATGGAGAAGTCAGGGGAGGCATTGGCGCCGTCCCCGGACGCGGGAGCGAGTGCCTGTCCATATCTGATTCTCCAGGCATTCGTGGGAGCAGAGGAGACGGCGCTTTATGTGTTGCGGTCATAGATCAGGCGCAGCCCCTTCAGGGTAAGCAGGTCGTCGACCTCCTCGATCGTCTCGGTGAAGGGGACGATCGCCGCGGCGAGGCCGCCGGTGGCGAGAAAGCGCGCGCCTTCCAACTCCACCTCGATCCTCCGCGCGACACCGTCGATCAGGCCGGCGAAGCCGAAGACGACTCCGGACTGGATCGCGGTGCGGCTGGAGCGGCCGATCGCCGTCTCCGGCGCCGCCAGGTCGATCCGGGGGATGCGGGCCGCGCGTTCGACCAGGGCGGTGAGAGAGACCTCGATGCCCGGAGCGATCGCTCCGCCCAGGTATTCGCCCTCGGAGGAGACGGCGTCGAAGTTGATGCCGGTGCCGAAGTCGACGACGACGCAGGCGTCGCCAATGCGGTCATAGGCGGCGACGGCATTGACGAGGCGGTCGGCGCCGACCTCAAGCGGGTTGTCGATCCGGATCGGCATCCCGGTCTTGACCCCGGGGCCGACCAGCAGGCAGTCGGAATCGAGATAGCGCTCGGTCAGCTGCTCGTACTGGGCCCCAAGCGGAGGCACCACCGAGGACACGCAGACCGCGTCGATCTCTGAAAGCGCCATCTCCCGCAGCCCCAGCAGGCCGCCGATCCGCTCCGCCAGCTCGTCGCCGGTGGCTCCGGCGCGGGTCTGAAAACGCCAATGCTCGACCAAGCGCTCGCCGTCAAAGGCGCCCAGGTGCGTCTGCGTGTTTCCCACGTCTATCGCGAGCAGCATCACGGCGATTATCGCGGGAATGAACGGGAACCGGTCAATCGACGGCCGCGAGGCATAGGATCGGGTGACGATGAACGCCCGCCTCTACGTCATTCCCGCCTCGCACCCGAGCATCACCACGGCGCTGATGCTCGATTACAAGGGCATTGCCTACAAGCAAACCGACCTGCTGCCGGTGATCTCCAAGGGAGCGCTGCGCGCGCTCGGCTTCCCCCGCAACACGGTGCCCGCGATCAAACTCGACGGGCAGCGCGTGCAGGGCTCGCGGGAGATCGCCCGCGAGCTGGAGCGACTCCGGCCCGAGCCGCCGCTCTTCCCCGCCGACCCCGAGAAACGGGCCGCGGTCGAGGAGGCCGAGCGCTTCGGCGACGAGGAGCTGCAGCACCCGATCCGTCAGATCCTCTGGTGGGCGATCAAGCAGGACAAGGCGCCGCTTCGGAGCTATTCCGAAGGCGCCAAGCTCGGGGTGCCGCTCTCGCTGGCGATGAAAACCGCTGCCCCGGTCGTCGCTCTCTCAGCCCGCTTCAACGAGGCCGATGACGACAACGTCCGCCGCGACCTGGAGGCGCTCCCGGGCCTGCTGCAGAAGGTCGACGACTGGATCGCCGCCGGCGTGCTGGGCGCTGAGCAGCTGAACGCGGCCGACTTCCAGATTGCCCCCAGCATCGGCCTGGCGATGACCCTCGAGGACCTGCGCCCGGCAATCGAGTCGCGCCCCGCCGGCAAGTTGGCCAAGCGCATCGTCCCGGACTACCCGGGCAAGACTCCGCCGATCCTCCCCCCCGCCTGGCTCGAACCGCTGCGCCAGACGGCGACGCCGGCCTAGAGCCCGCCGACTCGCTCTGCCCGCTGGCCCGGCGCCAGGGCCGCCATCGCCTCGACGAGGCGGGTGCCGTCGGGCAGCGTCAGCTCCGGGTCGAGCTCCAGCAGCGGCGCGAGGACGAAGCGACGGGTCAAAACCTCGCGATGCGGCAGGGTGAGGCGGTCCGTATTCAGCTCCAGGTCGCCGAGTAGGAGGAGGTCGACGTCGAGCGGCCGGGGGCTGTGGCGCGGGGCGTCGAGGGCGCGGCCGCGCTCGGCCTCGACCGCCTTGCAGGCATCGAGCAGAGCCTCGGGCTCAAGCTCGGTGCGGATGCGGAGCGCGGCGTTGAGGAAGTCGGGCTGGTCGAGCACCTCGCCGACGGGCTCGGTCTCATAGGTCGAGGAGACGGCCTCGACTTCGACCTCGCGCGCGCCGAGCAGCTCGATCGCCGCCCGCAGATGGCCCTCGCGCTCGCCGATGTTGGAGCCCAGGCCCAGATAACCGGTGCGCATCCCTTCCCCCGCTTACTCAGCTTCGTCGCCGCTACCGTCGTCCATCGCCCGCTCGTGGGTCACCTCTACGGCAACCTCCTGGATCGCCAGCGGCAGCGGTGGCTCGGGCTTGGCGGCTCGCACTCGCACCGATTCGCAGCCGTAGCGCTCCATCAGCCGCTCGCCGACGACCTGAGCCAACCGCTCCAGCGTCTTGTAGCTGCGCTCGGTCGCCGCCAGGGCGACGATGTCGCAGACCTGGGCGTAGTCCACCGTGTCCTCGAGCCGGTCGGTGAGGACGGCGTCGCAGTCGGGCACGTCGAAGGAGACGTCGAACTCAAGCCGCTGACCCACCTCCTGCTCGGCTTCGCTGACGCCGTGGTGGGTGTAGATCGAGAGGCCGCGAAGCTCCACCTCGACGCTCGACTCGATCCCGTTTCCGTGTGCCTCCATCTGCCGCCAACCTACCCGAGGATCGCGCCGGCAACCTCGAGGGCCTGCGCCATCTCGATTACGTCGTGGACACGAAGCACGTCGGCGCCCCCGGCGAAGGCGAGCACCGAGGAGGCGATCGTGCCGCCAATTCGATCGCCGGCCTCGGAGCCGTCGACCTTGCCGATGAAGCTCTTGCGCGAGGCGCCGACGACCAGAGGCCGTCCCAGCTCGCGCAGCTCCGGGAGGCGCCGCAGCAGCTCCATGTTGTGCTCCAAGGTCTTGCCGAACCCGATCCCGGGATCGAGCCAGATCCGCTCCTCCTCCACCCCGGCCGACACGGCCACCTCCATCCGCTCCGCCAGAAACGCCTTGACGTCGTCGACCACGTCGTCATAGGCCGGGTTGGCCTGCATCGTCCGCGGAGTCCCCTGCATATGCATCAGGATCAGCCCAACCCCCCGCTCGGCACACAGCGCCCCGATCTCAGGATCCCCCCGCAACGCCGTCACGTCGTTGACGATCGAAGCCCCGGCATCGAGCGCAGCCTCGGCAACCGCCAGCTTCGATGTGTCGATCGAGACCTCGGCTCCCGTCCCGACCAGGCCTTCGACGACGGGCCGAGTCCGCGCCACCTCCTCGTCCACATCCACCGCCGCAGCGCCCGGTCGTGTCGACTCTCCCCCGACATCCAAGATCGCGGCTCCATCTCGAAGCAGCTTCACCCCGTGCCCGATCGCCGCATTCGCATCGAGATACAGCCCCCCGTCGGAGAATGAGTCAGGGGTGACGTTGACGACACCCATCAGCTTTGGCTTCACGAGTTCAGTATCTCTCGGCGTTCCCGTGAGTGCCCCGGTGAGGGGGCCGAGAACGGACCCAGTTTGGCCCGCCCGCAGGCCCCCTCTCCGGGGCGCCCGCCGGACGCACCGGACTACCTAGCTGGCGTCCCCGCCCGCATATCCAGGGCGGGGGGGCGAAGGCATCGGCCTGGCGCCGCGCTGCGGCCGTTCAGGCTCAGCAGCCGGCTCGGGCTCCTTGGAAGGCTCCTCGTCGTCGACGAAGACCTCGTCCTCGGATTTGCCTTCCATCAAGGCGAAGAACTGCTCGGCGTCGATCGTCTCGCGCTCGAGCAGGATGTTGGAAACCAGGTCGAGCTCCTCGCGCTTTTCGGTGAGCAGGTCCTTCGCGGTCTGGTGGGCGCCCTCGACGATACGGCGGATCTCGTCGTCAATCTCACGGGCGATCTCGTCGGAGTAGTCCGGTTCGGCGGAGAATTCGCGGCCGAGGAAAGGCTGGCCGCGATCATGACCGAAGACGCGGGGGCCGAGTCGCTCGGACATACCGAACCGCATCACCATCTGCTTCGCGGTCTCGGTCACCTTTTCGAGGTCGTTGGAGGCGCCGGTCGTGATCTCGCCGAAGACGATCTCCTCGGCGGCGCGACCGCCGAGAGTCATCGCCATCGTGTCGGTCAGCTCGGCGCGGGAGGTGAGGAACTTGTCCTCGGTCGGCAGGCTGATCGTGTATCCGAGTGCCTGGCCGCGGCTGATGATCGAAATCTTGTGGACCGGGTCGCAGTTGGGAAGCAGGTGGCCGACGATCGCGTGACCGAGCTCGTGGTAGGCGGTGATCAGGCGCTCTTTCTCGCTCATCACACGGGTTTTCTTCTCGGGGCCGGCGATCACGCGCATGATCCCCTCCTCGAGCTCCTTCATCGTGATTTCGCGACTGCCGGTGCGGGCGGTCAGCAGCGCCGCCTCGTTGATCAGATTGGCGAGGTCGGCGCCGGTGAAGCCGGGGGTCTGGCCGGCGAGCACGTCGAGGTCGATCACCTTGGCCAGGGGCTTGCCACGGGTGTGGACCTCGAGGATGTGCTTGCGGCCCTTGCGATCGGGGCGGTCGACGACGACCTGGCGATCGAAGCGGCCCGGCCGCAGCAGCGCCGGATCGAGGATGTCGGGCCGGTTGGTGGCCGCGATCAAGATGATGTTGTCCTTCATCTCGAAGCCGTCCATCTCGACCAGAAGCTGGTTCAGCGTCTGCTCACGCTCGTCGTGACCGCCGCCCATGCCGGCGCCGCGGTGGCGGCCGACAGCGTCGATCTCGTCCATGAAGATGATGCAGGGCGAGTTCTGTTTGGCCTGCTCGAAGAGGTCGCGGACGCGGCTGGCGCCGACGCCGACGAACATCTCGACGAAATCCGAGCCGGAGATCGAGAAGAACGGCACCCCGGCCTCGCCGGCGACGGCGCGAGCGAGCAGGGTCTTACCGGTGCCCGGAGGCCCGTAGAGCAGGACCCCCTTTGGGATGCGGGCGCCGAGCGACTGGAACTTCTTCGGGTTCTCGAGGAATTCCTTGATCTCCTCCAGCTCCTGCACCGCCTCGTCGACGCCGGCGACATCGCGGAAGGTGATCTTCGGGGCGTCGACCGACATCCGCTTGGCTTTGGATTTGCCGAAGTTCATCACCCGCGAGCCGCCACCCTGCATCTGGTTCATGAGGAAGATCCAGAAGCCGAAGAAGAGGACGAAGGGCAGGACGTAGGTCAGCAGCGAGAGCAGCCCCGAGCCACCGGGAGGGTGGACGGTCGTCTTCACGTCATTGGCGGCGAGCAAGTCGACCAGGCTCTTTTCGGCTTCCGGGGGATAGCCGGTGGAGAAGCTTTCTTCGGCGGCGCCGTTCTCCTTGACGTCGAGCGAGTTGTCCTTGAGGTTGATCGAGACTTCTTTGATTTCCCCGCTCGCGATCAGCCCTGTCTTGGGCTTGACCAGTTCGTTATAGGGCGGCGCTTCCGTGCCGTGATCGGTGTTGATCAGCTTCTGGGCGATGAAGGCGAGGATCACCACCAGAAGGATCGGAAAAGCCGCGCTTTTGAAAAAACGCCTCACGGGGAAAATTCAGCGTACCAGGGCGGTTTTGCGCCCTAGGTGTTCAAAGCCGCCACGTAATCGAGGTTGCGATAGCGCTGAGCATGGTCGAGCCCGTATCCGATCGCGAAGCGATTGGGTATCTCGAAGCCGACATAGCGGGGGGAAAGTTCGACCCGCAGCCGTTCCGGCTTGGTCAGCAACGAGCAGACCTCGAGCGAAGCCGGGCGCCGCGCCTTGAGGTTGCGCATCAGGTACTGGAGGGTGAGGCCGGAGTCGATGATGTCCTCGACGATCAGCACATGGCGCCCCTCGATCGGGGCGTCGAGATCCTTGAGGATCCGCACCACGCCCGAGGAGTCGGTCTGCGATCCATAGCTGGAGACGGCCATGAAGTCGATCTCACAGGGCACGCTGACATGTCGCATCAGGTCGGCGAGGAAGAGGACGGCGCCCTTGAGGATGCCGACCATGAAGAGGTCGCGATCGCCGTAGTCTCGGCTGACCTCGGCGCCGAGCTCGGCGACGCGGCGCTTCAGGTCTTCGTTGGTGACGAGAATCTCACCGATGGCGGGGTCGGTCATCGCGGCCAGTCTAGATATAGAGAGAACTAGGGACGCTCGGCGTGGAGGATGCCGCGCTCGACAACGGCGCGGACTCCGCCTCCGAGGTCGAGCATCGCGGTGCCCGTGCGTCGTAGCACCGCGACCTCCTCAGCGTGGTTCGCGGCTCCGGGGACCGGCTTGCCGGCGGCGCCGTCGGCAAGCTGCTGGACGACGAGGCGGCGCAGCGCCGGAGGCAGCGTCCCCA